>DASUBC010000069.1:0-15651 GCA_035763465.1 Thermomicrobiales bacterium | reverse complement strand
AGTTCATCGGGAATGAAGAAGACAAAGTTCATCGGTGGCCCCCCCAGCCCCCCGCTGCTGGGGGGAGCGCCTCTCCTACCGCCGGGGTTTGTCTGTAGGCCGCTATGTCAAACCAGCGTGCTCCCCCAAGAATTGGGGGGCTGGGGGGGCGATTATTCATCACTTTTTATACTTCTCCTGCCCATAGTCCTGGCTGGGATCCCAATCGGGGAACTTCCAGTCGTCGCGCGAGACCTTGGCGCCTTTCCCCTGCGCGACCTTGATGGCGCGCTCCAGTTCGGCCTCCGTGCGGTCCTGCACGTCCTTCATCGCGGCCTTCGGGTCTTTCAGCTGCCCGGTGTAAATGCCCTGGACCACTGTACCAAAGTCGGGATGGATGGCCTTCCGTTCGAGCAGCACCTGCGTAACGTCAGGGTTTCGCACGACCGGCATCGGATTCAGGTAGAGGAACTGGTCGTAGAGGGTGTAGCACTGGCGCGTGCGCGGGTCAATGTCCGCCTGCTGGTTTGCCTGGGGATAGGCCGCAGGGTCGCTGCCATTCGTGACCGTGACCCATTCCTTCTGGCCTTCCTCGGTCCCCAGGTAATAAAAGATGTCACCCGCGACGGCCGGCACCTTGCTTTTGGCGTAGAGCCACTGGTGGTTCGCGCCGATGTCATAGGCCAGGTTGTGCGGGCCGCTGCCGGTGATCGGCGGCGCGGCAACGTTGAATTTGAAGTCGGGGTTATCGCGCACCCAGAGGGCGCTACAGAACTCCCCGGCCAGCACCATCGTCGCCGCGCCCTGCGCGGTGCGCGAGCGCGCGTCGGCCTCGTTGATCGAGAGTGAGCCGGGGAAGACGCTGTTATCCGACTTCAACGCCAGCAACAGGTCAATCGCCGCCAGGTACTCGTCGCTGGTGTAGGTGAATTCGCCGGTCTGCCAGTTGACATCACCGGTGCCGGCCTTCGCCCCGGCGACTTGCGCCAACCCGCTGACCGTGCTGCCCCACTTGCCCGTCTGGTTGCCACCCGTGATGAAGCCGAAGTACTGCCCGTTCCCCTGCTGGGTAATCTTCTTCGCCGCTGCGCGGAAGTCGTCCCAGGTGAACGGCTTCGCCGCCGGGTCGTAGCCCGCGCGTTGCATCTGGTCTACGTTGTAGAAGATCAGGTTCGACGTGCGCTTGCTGGTGCTGCGCGGGAAGGTATAGACCTTGCCGTTGAAGGTCGTGATGCCCTCGAAGAAGGAGTTCGGTGGGAATGCGGCCTTCCACTGCTGGAAGTTCGGCACGATGTCCTCGATCGGCTGGACCCAGCCCTCCTTCACCGCCTGCGCGGTCGGGATGCCTTGCGGCACCTGGAAGACATCAGGCGCGTTGCCATTCTGCACGCCGATCGGCACGATCTTGCCAATTTCCACCCACGGCAGGCCATCGTACTGCATCGTGATATTCGGATGCGCCTGCTGGTACATTTTGAAGAACGCGGTGAAGAACACCACCTTACTGTCGCCGCTGTCTACCCAGTGAAACGTCACCTTGTCGGTCGGCAACTTCACGCCCGTCTGCGGCAGTTTGATGACGCTCGTCGGATCGGCGCTGCTAGACGATGGCGACGCGGCGGCAGAGACGGTGCTGGATGATGCAGCCTGGCTGGTCGCAGCGCTGGTAGTCTGGCTTGCCGCCGTACTCGCCGCTTGGCTTGTCGTGGCACTGGTAGTCTTACTGACTGAGGTAGTGGTCGCCTGGCTGGCCGGCGCGGCGGCCGGCGCGGCGCTGCTTCCGCACGCCGCCAGCAGCGCGGTGGCGCTGGCGCCGCCAATGAGCCGCAGCGCCGCGCGCCGCGATAGTCGTTGGGTCATTATTTCCCTTTCCTTACCCGTGTTTGCCCTCCCAGCCCCCAATGCTTGGGGGAGCCACTCTCCTAGAGCCGGAGTTTACAGACTAACCCTGGCGTCAGGATGGGCGCCCCCCCCAGAATGGGGGGCTGGGGGGCTGCTTCCTCACTGCTTCACCGCGCCGGCGATGCCCTCGATGAAGTAGCGCTGGAGGAAGAGGAAGACCGCGATGATCGGCACCAGGCTGATCGTCGCCGCCGCCGCCATGCCGCTCCAGTCGGTGAAGAACTCGCCCTGGAAAGCGTAGATGCCGACCGCCAGCGTCCGCAGGTCCGGCCGCGACAGTGTCAGCACCAACGGCAGGAGGAAACTGTTCCAGCTCGCCATGAATTGCAAGATGATCGTCGTCGCGATGACCGGCCGGGCCAGTGGCAGCATAATCTGCCAGAAGATCCGAAGAAAGCCCGCGCCGTCTACAATCGCCGCTTCCTCCAATTCCTTTGGGAGCTGGCTGAAGAAGCCGGCGAACAACAGCACATCCACCACATGCGCGCCGCCCGCCTCGGCCAGGATGACGCCCCACAGCGAGTTCGCCAGGTGCAACGTATTGACCATCTCGAAGACCGGGATGATCGTGTAGCCCTCGGGCAGGAAGACGGTCGCCACGAAGAAGCCAATCACGATGTTGCGGCCGGGAAAACTATAGCGTCCCAGCGCGTAGCCGATCATCGCGGTCGAGACGACCACAATAATGACCGACATGGCGGTGATGAAGACGGTATTGAAGAAGTAGCGCCCGATGTGCGCCTGCGTCCAGGCGCGCGAGAAGTTCTCCCAGTGCAGTTCGGGCGGAATCAGGTTCAGCCCGGCGAAGATCTCGCCCTGCGTCTTGAACGCCGCCGAGACCATCCACAGGAAGGGGTAGATCCACAGAAAGCAGATGGGAACCAGGACGATGCTGGTGATGATCACCCGCAGCCGCCGTCCCGTCAGCCAGCGGGACTGCGGAGCGCGCGTGGGTCGTCCGAGTGGTTGCGCCGTCGCCGTCATGCCGCACCTCCCGCGGTGTAGTCTTTCCGGGCCGCGTTGGCTTTCCGCAGCCCCCAGCCCTGGATGATGGCGATGAAGAAGGTCGTCACACCAAAGAAGACCGCCGCCGCCGAGGCGTAGCCCAGGCGGGGAATGCCGCCGGTGCCGAACGCGGTGCGGTAGATGTAGACCTCGATGACCTCGCTGGCGAAGAACGGTCCGCCGCCGGTCATTGTCTGCACGATGGCGAAGACCCTGAGCGTCTGCACCACCGTGATCAGCGTGATGATGATCGTGAAGGGGGTCAGTAGCGGCACGGTGATGCGCGTAAAGAGATGCCGCGCGCCCGCGCCGTCCACCCGCGCCGCCTCGTAGAGTTCGGTCGGGATCGTCTGCAAGGCGGCGAGCCAGTAGATCATCGTGATGCCGAAGTTCTTCCAGATGAAGACGGCGATCACCGTCCAGAGCGCGGTCTGGGGATTGCCCAGAAAGTCAATCGGCCGTCCCAGGATATGGACGGTCAGCAACGCCTTGTTGAGCGGCCCATTGAAGGGGCTGAAGACGAAGGTCATCACGATGCCGACGATGGCGGCGGTGGTGACGACCGGCAGGAAGAAGAGCGTGCGGAAGATCGGCGCGAGTTTCAACGCCTGGTCGTTGAGGATGAGCGCGACGATGAGTGCGAGGATGAGCCGGGGCGGCACGCTCGCGGCCATGAAGAGGAAGGAGCGTCCAAAGGCCGACCAGAAATACTGGTCGTGAATGACCTCCTTATAGTTCGCCAGGCCAATCCAGGTCCGTTCGGCGGTGAAGCCAGACCAGTCGAGGAAGGAGAAATACCAGGAGGCGACGATCGGGTAGGCAGTGAAGAGGGCGGCCAGCACCAGCGAGGGGATCATAAAAACATAGCACCACTTGTGGCGCCAGATCTGCTGGCCGAGGTTCCCCCGCCGGGTCTTCGTGCCCGCGCGCGTCAGCGCTCGCGCGCGCCGGGCGGCGCCAAGGGCCATACGCTCTGCTCCTCTCGTCGCGAGACTACGGGTCGCAGGTCGGAAGGTCAAAAGTCTCTCCGGCCAACGCTGTGGGTAACCTATGAACGCTGGTCGGTAGGAAGTTATTGCCTCCTCACGAGCGACCTGCAACCCGGTCCCCGTCACTTCAACGCCTGATAGTCTTCCTTCGTGTAGTCCTTCGTCGGGTCCCAGTTGGGAAACTTGAAGTCGTCGCGCGAGACTTTCGCGCCTTTGCCTTGCGCCGCCTTGATCGCCCGGTCCAGTTCGGCGTTCATCTTGTCGTTCAGGTCTTTCACCGCCGCCTTCGCGTTGCTGATCTGGCCGGTGTAGATGCCCTGCACTACTTCGCCGAAGTCCGGGTGCAGATGCTTCAGTTCCAGGTAGACCTGGTTCTCGTCGGAGTTCCGCACTTGCGGCATGGGGCCAAGCCGCACCTGCTTGTCAAAGAGGTCTAGCGCCTCGCGCGCGTGCGGGTCGAGTTCCTGCGATTGTAGCGCGGTGTCGTTAGCCTTGGGGAAGATCGGCCGCAAGTTCCCCTGCGAGGCGACCGCGATCGCCACCTGGCCCTCTTCGCTGCCGATATAGGAGAACATATCACCGGCGATGGCGGTCAGTTTGCTCTTGGCGTAGACCCACTCCTGGTTCGCGCCCGTCTCCTCGTAGGTCAGCGGCACCGGATTCCCGTTGTTCGGGATCGGCTGGCTCGCGACCTCGAACTTGAAGTTCGCGTTCTCCGTCGGCCACTGCGGAATGTTCCACGGTCCCTCCAGAATCATCGCCGCGACACCTTGTGGCATCCGCGAGCGCGCCTCCGGGCCGTTGAGCGACAGTGAGCCGGGGAAAACACTATTGTCCGACTTCAGCGCCAGCAACAGGTCAATCGCCGCCTGGTATTCGTCGGCGGTGAAGTTGTATTCGCCGGTTTTCCAGTTGATGTTGTCGCCGCTGGCGGACGCGCCGGCCATCCGCGCCAGGTCGCTGACGATACCGCCGAACTGGCCCGAATCCTTACCGCCGATGATGAAGCCGTAGTAATTGCCCTTGCCCTGCTGCGTCAGTTTCTTCGCCGCCGCGCGGAACTCGTCCCAGGTGACCGGCTTCTTGACCGGATCATACCCCGCCTGCTGCATGTAGTCAGTGTTGTAGAGCAGCAGGTGGCCGTAGCGCTTGCTCGACGTGACCGGGAAGGTATAAGTCTTGCCGTTGAAGACGTGGACGCCCTCGATGAATGCGCCGAAGGGGAAGCGCGCCTTCCACTCCTGGAAGTTCGGAATAATGTCGTCGAGCGGCGCGACCCAGCCCTCGCTCACCGCCTGCCCGGCCGAGATGGTCTGTGGCAGCGCGAAACAGTCGTGGGCATTGCCATTCTGCACACCGAGCGGCACGATATTGTTGATCTGCGCCCAGGGCAGCGCGTCGTATTGCACCGTGATGTTGGCGTGCGCCTCGTGGTACGCGGCGAAATACTTCTTGTAGAAGAGCGATTTCAGGTCGCCGCTGTCAATCCAGCGGAAGGTCACGTTGTTGGTCGGCAACTTCGCCCCACTATTCGTGATGACGATCTTGCCGATCTCACCCGCCGGCTTCGGACTGGCGACCGGCGAGGCTGCGACCGCACTGCTTGCCGCCCTGGACGTGCTGGCCGCCGTACTCGCTGCTTTCGTGGCGCTACTGGTCGTGGCGCTGCTCGCCGCTGCCCCGCCCGCCGCGCTTGACGTCGCGCTGGTGGCCGCTTTCGTCGTACTGGCGGCCGTGCTGGCCGCCGCACTGCTCGTCGCCGCGCTACTACTGCTACTGGTCGCGCTCGTCGTGGTCGGCGTGGCGCTGTTGCCGCACGCCGCCAGCAGCGCGGTCGCGCCGACGCCGCCAAGCAGGCGCAGCGCCGCGCGGCGCGTGAGACGAAGCGACTGCCGCTCCGCCGCGCCTGGGGCTTGATCCATCGTTGCGCTCCTTTCACGCTCGTGAGCGTCGTTGGCTCGTGCCATTGTCGGCATGTCACTCAGGCAGCGGCCCGAGTGTACACTGTTTCGCGCCTCGACGCATCCGGCTGCCATGCCGGCCCGCCACGGCTCCCGCTGGATCGCAGCTACTGTGCCGCCTTGTAGTCCGCTTCGGTATAATCCTTCGTCGGATCCCAGTTCGAGAACTTCCAATCATCGCGCGAGACCTTCGCGCCCTTCGCCTGCGCCGCTTTGATCGAGCGGTCCAGTTCCGCGCTCGCGCGATCCTGCAAGTCCTTCAGCGCCGTCTTCGGGTCTTTGAGCTGGCCGGTATAGATCCCTTGCAGCGTCTGACCGAAGTCGGGATTCAGGTGCTTCATCTCCAGGTAGACCTGCTGGGCGTCGGGATTCCGCACGCGCGGATCGGGGCCCAGACGAATCTGGTCGTCGAAGAACGCCTGCGCCTTGCGCGCCAGCGGGTCCAGTTTGGCGTACTTGTTGGCTTCGGGGAAAATCGGCGCGTCGGCGCCGTCGCTGGTCGTGCCCCACGCCGTTTGCCCTTGCAGGGTGCCGGCGTAGTGGAAGATGTCGGCCCCGATCTCCTTCAACTTGCTCTTGGAGTAGATCCAGAGCGGATTCGAGCCACCCGGCCCATGGGTGAGGGGTACGACCTTGCCGTCATTTGGAATTGGCGAGCTGCCCACCCCGAATTTGAAGCCGGGGTTGTCCTGCTGCCAACCAGGGATATTCCACGGCCCTTGCAGGATAATTCCAGCCGCGCCGTTCGGGAACTGGGCGCGTGCCTGTGGCGCGTTGATCGAGAGCACACCCGGAAAGATGCTGCCGTCCGACTTGATCGCCAGCAGCAGCTCGGTCGCGGCGAGATACTGATCGGCGGTGTACACATATTCGCCGGTCCGGAGGTCAATATCGCCCAGGCTCGACGCGCCAGCCATCCCCGCCAGATTGCCAACAATATCACTGAAGCGGCCGGTCTGGTTGCCGCCGAAGATCAGGCCGTAATACTTACCCGCGCCCTGCTGCGTCAATTTCTTCAGCACCGCGCGGAAGTCGTCCCAGTTGAGCGGTTTTTCGCCAGGGTCTACCCCCGCCTTTTGCAGCAGTTCCACGTTGTACAGCGTCAGCGTGCCGTAGCGCGCGTTGGAGGTCAGCGGGATCATGTAGGTCTTGCCGTTGAAGTCGGTGATCCCGTTGACGAACGCGCCGGGCGGAAAGGCCGCTTTCCACTCCTTGAAGTTCGGGATGAGATCGTCTAGCGGCGCGACCCAGCCTTCAGTCACCGCCTGGCCGTTCGGCACATTCTGCGGAATTTGAAAGACATCGGGCGCGTTGCCGCCCTGAATGCCGGCCGGCACAACCTTGGCGATTTCGTTCCAGGGCAAGGGACTGTACTGGACCGTGATGTTCGGGTGCGCTTTCTGGTAGAGGTCGAAGTACTGCTTCCAGAAGACGGCCTTCTGGTCGCCGCTGTCTACCCAGCGGAACGTTACCTTGTCGGTCGGCAACTTCACGCCACTATTGACGATCTGAATCTCGGTCGAGATGTTGCCGGCCGGCGACGCGGCAGCGGTGGCCGAACCGCTGGCCGCGCTCGTGGTGCTGCTCGCGGCTGTGGTCGTCGTGGCGGCAGTGCTGGCGGCTTTTGTCGTGGCGCTACTGGTCGTAGCACTGCTCGCCGCCCCGCCCGCCGCACTTGACGCCGCGCTGGTGGTTGCCTTGGTCGTGCTGGCGGCCGTGCTGGCCGCCGCGCTGCTCGTCGTCGCGCTGCTACTGCTGGTCGCACTGGTTGTGGTCGGCGTGGCGCTATTGCCACAGGCCGCCAGGAAGACCACGCCGCCCGCGCCGCCGAGCAGGCGCAGGACAGCACGGCGAGAGACTTTGCCAGACCGCTCAGGAGTCGTGTCGCGCTGAGACATTGCCCTTCCTCCTTGGCGAGGCGTGAGGCGTGAGGGCGTGAGGCGTGAGAAGTTTCACGTCAGCGCCGTGCCTGACTGCTGGCACAGTGCTGGTTCCAAGCAACTCACGCCTCACGCTCTCACGCCTCACGTCTCAATATTGTCCGCAGTTCGTGCGCGCCGTCGGGTCTGGTCCACTCGTAGAAATAGCGAATCCAGTCGGAGCCTTGCACCGCTTCGACGTAACGGACGCTGCCTGGGCCGCCCGCCGCGCCCAGCGCCGGGCCGTCGAGGCTGAGACGACGCCAGTGGCGCAGGTCGAAGCTGTAGACCGCGCCACACCGCTCCTCATAGTTCTCCGCGACGCTGGCGCTGCCGTCGTAGTAGCCGAACCAGACGGGTGGCCGCCAGACAACGGAGTTCAGCCGCGCGGCGTAGGCGTCCCAGGCGCCGTCGCGCGGTTCCAGAATCGGCCCCTCCCACTGCCAGCGGCGGCCATCTACACTCGTCGCCAGACCAGTGAGCGACTTGCTCGTGCCGGTGTTGTAGATGTCGCGCGTGCCGTGCATCTTCGCCTGGGCGTCCTCGCGCGACTCGTTCGCCAGCAATGCTTCCGGCGTCGGCGCATACGAGGCGAACATATGCCATTCACCGCCGACCCGGCAGACGTAGGGGTCTTTGATCCCTTCGGCCTGAATATCCGCCGCCGTCAGCACTGGCACGCGGGTGGCCGCGTCGAAGTGCTCCGGAGCGTCGGCTTCCAGCAGGTCAATCCGCCAGCGGCCATCAGCGCCGTCCACGTAACTGACGTAGAGCCGCCAGCGCCCTTCGTCGGTTCGCAGCAACGCGCTGCGCTCGATGGAGGGCGAGTTGAAGTCATCTTTCTGCGCCGTCCAGATCGTCTCGAAGTGTTCGCCGTCGTCGCTGACGGCGATATGCGTCTCGCCACCCCGTTGTGGCTGCGGCCGGCGCAGGCGATAGACCAGATAGAAGCGGTCGCCCGTCCAGTAGGCGCCCGGCGCCCCGGCCCACCAGCCTGGCCCGCTGCCCAGCGGTTCAATGACGGTCGTGCCCGCCGCCGGGTCAAAGAGCGGCAGCGGCGCGATGACCCGGTTGACCGGCGCGACCGGCGCCGCCGTGCCGGCACGTCCATTCGCTGTTGCACTCATTGGCAATTCCCCTTGGGAGTGATGAGTGACGAGTGACGAGTGACGAGTAGTGTTCGGTCAGCACTGCGCCAGCTGGCTAGCACCGCGCCGACAAGAACCACTCATTACTCATCACTCGTCACTCATCACTACCGTACAAACGCCGGCCGCGCGTCCGGCATGATCGTCACGTCGGTCGGCGGATTGGCGACAAACTCGGTCAGGTCCACGATCTTGCCCGTCTCGGCGGAATAGTTGGCGGCGAGGGTGACGGCGAGACTGAGCATACTCTGGCGCGCGGTCGCGCGAATCGCGGCGGCGTCGTTGCGCGCGATGATCGGAATGATGGTCTGGTCAATGTTCCAGCCGGCGACGGCGGGCGTCTCGACCGGCGCCTGGTCGCGGCGGAAGACGACCGTCCGTGCGAGATTGACGCGCACCAGCAATTCGCGCGCGACGACGTCCAGCGCGTTGCTGTTCGGAATCTTCGGGAAGAGCGCGTAGGTGCTGTGCAGGCTACCGACCGCGCCCTGCGCGAAACGGAGCGTCAGCGCATAAGCGTCCCAGTTAGGCAGGTCCGCTTCCGGAATTGCGTTCCGTGTATACGCGGCGTAAATGCTGGTCACGTCGCCGGCGAGAAACCGCATCAGGTCGAGCACATGCGTAGACTGGTCGAAGATCTGCCCGCCGCCGAGCCGCTTGTCTTTGATCCACTCGATCAGCGGGATCGTCCAGTACCACCAGCCGCCGAGCAAGGTGATCGGCAGGTCGCCGAGCGCTTCGCGCGCCGCGTTTGTCGTCGGGCTGTAGCGCCACTGATAGCCGACGGTGCAGAGCACGCCATGCCGCTCGACCGCGTCAACCGCTGCTTTGGCCTCGTTCACTGTTGTCGCCAGCGGCTTCTCGACGAAGATGTTGACCCCCTGCTCCGCCGCGTAGGCGATCTGTTCGGCGTGGTCGCTCGCCGGGGTACAGAAGTAGACGAGGTCGGGCTTCAGGCGCGCCAGCATCTCCCGGTAGTCGTCGAAGGCCGCTGCGCCGCTGCCCGCCGCCAGCGCCTCGGCGGCGTCGCGCACGACATCGGCCACGCCGACGATACGAGCCTCCGGAATGCCAGCGAGGTTGCCGGCGTGGGCCTTGCCCATCCGCCCCGCGCCGACGATCGCCACCGCAAGAGTCATGCTCGCGCTCCTTCCGTTGCCACGTCGTTCCCATTGGCCGCGTTTGCCCACAGCGCCCGCATTCGCCGCACCGAACGCGCTAGCGCCGCCTGGTCAGTCACCGGGCGGCACTCGTAGCCCAGCCAGCCGCCATAGCCGCGCCGGCGCAAGGCCGCGAGCAGGGGACCAAAGATGATGCTGCCCTCGCCCGGGAGTTGCCGGTCGCTGTCGGAGAGATGGATGAGACCCAGGTGATCGCCGACCGCCGCGCTCTGCGCGGCGCTATCCTGCCCCTCGCGGTCACAGTGATAGGTATCCACCATCGTCGCAATGCGCGGCGAACCGATGGCGGCGCAGAGCGCGGCGGCGCGCGTGGGGTCAGTCAAGAAATGGCTCTCGCCGTGGTTGAGCGGTTCGAGCACGACCGTGATCGGCACATCCGCCAGCCGCGCGGCCAGTTCGTCCAGGGCGGTGAGCAAGAGAGATGTCTCCACCGTATCGAGGTCGGCAACTGGCGGGAAGGCGCGCAACAACGCCGCCTTGAAGATCGGCACAAGAATCAGGCAGGCGGCGCCGGCGTCGGCAGCGCCGTGCGCGCGTTTGACCGCCTGGTCCAGCGCGGTGGCGCGCTCGGCGGCGTGCCGCGAGAGGAGACCCGGCTCGCGCAACTGCGAATAGATCGCGCCAACCGGCAGGCCGCCGGCCGCCAGGGCCGCGCGGGTATCTGCGGCCTGCAAGGTGCTCCAGCGCAGGTCAATGCCGTCGAAGCCCGCCTCACGCACGAGCGCGATTTTCTCGGCCAGCGGGCGCTCCCCGAGTAGTTGCTCACCGCAGGATAACCGCATCCATCGCCCTCCGTCGCCGGCCGTCACGCGCCACAATTCTTGCGACGCTCAATCAACCGCGCGTGATACGCAATACCAACCCGCCGCAAACCGCCTATGAAGTGGTATGGCTAGGATACTTCTGGTGGCCCGGTGATCAATCTGCCTTTCATTTATTGTTTACATCAAGAATCTATTCATGTATAGTAGCGGGTGAGACAACGGGTGTCAAGACAGGTGCCCGGCGCGGGCGCCGACAACCTTGCGCGACCGTGGCGAAGATTGTGTGCCCGGCGTCACGCGTTCGGCCACCAGCCGGTATGATTGGCCTGATACGGCAACTCACGACGTGCGTCTCATGACTCAGGAGCAGCGGATGACCTCGCCCAGTCCGTTTGTCGGCGCCAACCATCGCAGCGTCAAGCAGGGCAATCGCGCCACCATTTTCCGCGCGATCCGCGCGCTCGGCCCGATCGCGCGCGTGAATCTTGCCCGGCAATCGCGCCTCAACCCCGGCACCGTCACCAATATCGTGGACGAGCTCCTCGACGCCGGTCTGGTGACGGAGACCGGCCAGGGGCCATCGCGCGTCGGCCGGCGGCCAGTCTACCTGGAAGTCGTCCCTTCGGCGCGCTACGCCATCGGCATTGACATCGCCCGCAACGCGATCACCGGCGCGCTGATTGACCTGGCTGGCCGGCCGGTCGAGCGACTGGAAGG
This sequence comes from Thermomicrobiales bacterium, assembly GCA_035763465.1. Taxonomy (GTDB): domain Bacteria; phylum Chloroflexota; class Chloroflexia; order Thermomicrobiales; family CADCWN01; genus DASUBC01. The sequence continues at coordinate 4,086 of DASUBC010000069.1, read as the reverse complement.
TTTCAGCGGCTCCTGGCTCAGTGGCGACCGCGTCGTGGCCGTCGTCACCGATCTGATCGCCCGCCTCCTCGCCACACCCGCCGCCGACGGTGGCGCGAAAGTCGTCGGCATCGGCGTGGGGTCGCCCGGCCCACTCAGCATCAGTTCGGGGCGCATTCTCGCGCCGCCCTACTACGGCTCCGGCGAAGAACTGCCGCTCCAGCAAGAGATCGAAAGCCGCTTCAACTTGCCGGCGCTGGTGGACAACAATTCCAACACCAGCACGCTGGCGGAACTCTGGTTCGGCGCGGGACAGGGCGTCGAAGACTTCGTGCTCCTGACGCTCGGCACCGGCGTGGGCAGCGGCCTGGTGCTCGATGGTGAGCTCTATCGCGGCGGACACGACCTGGCCGGTGAACTCGGGCACATGAGCATCAACGCCGATGGTCCGCGCTGCGCGTGCGGAAACTTTGGCTGCCTGGAGATGTATGTTTCGGTGCCGCGCGTCCTGGCCGCCGTGCGCGGCGCGCTGGCCATCGGCGAGCCATCGGCGCTACGCGCGGTCGCGCCGCGTGAGGAAGACCTGACTCTGGCGATGGTCTTCGCCGCCGTGCGTGACGGCGACCCGCTGGCGAGCCGCGTCTTCGCGGACGTCGTCCGCCGCCTGGCCGCCGGCCTGGTCAACATCGTCAACGCCTTCGACCCTGAACTCATTTTGCTCGGACGCGACCTCGCCAGCGCGGGCGACCTCTTGCTCGACCCGGTGCGCGAAGAAGTGCGCCGGCGCGTCTTCCCGATCCGGCGCGACGCCGTACGGATCGAAGTCGCCGCGCTTACCGACGCCCCGACCATCGGCGCGGCCACCCTCGCCCTGCGCGAGTTCTTCCACGCGCCTCTTACGAGATAAGCACGATGGTCGCAGGTCTACAGGTCACAGGTCGCAGGTCTCCTGACAATGGCGTTGTGCCCGATAGCCGGCGCAGTGCTTCTGGCGAGAGACCTGCGACCTGCGACCCGAACAGGGAGGTTCCGTGACGACCAGCCAACGCCAGAACATCCTCTTTCTCTTCACCGACCAGCAGCGGGTGGACACGCTCGGCTGCTACGGCAATACGGTATGCCGGACGCCCGCGCTCGATGAACTCGCGGCGGCGGGGACGCGCTTCGACCAGTGCTATACACCAACGGCTATCTGCACGCCCGCCCGCGCGACGCTGCTCACTGGCCGGCTGCCTTTTCAACATGCATTGCTGGCAAACTTCGAGCGCAATGTCGGCTACCGCGAGGAACTGGACGCCGATGCCGTGCCCTTCTCGCGCTATCTGCACGAGGCCGGCTACCGCGTCGGACTGGTTGGCAAGTGGCACGTCGGCAGGGAGCGTGGGCCGGCGGAGTATGGCTTCGAGGGCATCCACTATCCTGGCTGGGGCAACCCGATCCACCACCCGGACTACGAGGCGTATCTTGCCGAGCGGGGGCTGCCGCCGTTCGGCCTGCGAAGCGAAGTTCGCACGCGCTTCCCCAACGGCCAGCCGGGCAATTTGCTCGCCGGGGTGCTCGATCAGCCGGTCGAGGCGACCTTCGAGTATTTTCTGGCCGAGCGGACAATCGCGCGGCTACGCGACTACGCGCGCGGCTACCACGAACAGGACCAGCCGTTCTACCTCGCCTGCCACTGGTTCGGCCCGCATTTACCTTATCTCATACCACAGGAGTACTATGACCGCTACGATCCGGGTGACGTCGCCCTCCCCGCCTCGTTCGCCGAAACCTTTGCCGGGAAGCCGCTCGTCCAGCGCCACTATTCGCGCCACTGGGGCTGCGATGGCTTCACGCCCGACGAGTGGCGCAAGCTCATCGCTGTCTACTGGGGTTATGTCACGCTAATTGATGAGCAGGTCGGGCGCATCCTGGCGGCGGTCCGCGACCTGGGCCTGTGGGACACCACCGCGATCATGTTCAGCGCCGACCACGGCGAGTTTACCGGCGCGCACCGGCTGGAGGACAAGGGGCCGGCGATGTATGACGACATCTACCACATCCCGCTCCTCCTGCGCGTGCCGGGGTATCCAGAAGGGCGCGTGGAGTCGCGTTTTGCCACATTGACGGACTTCACACCGACCTTCCTCGACCTGGCCGGCATACCCGCGCCGCCACAATTCGCCGGGCGCAGCCTGCTGCCGCTGGCGCGTGACGAAGCCGCGCCGGACTGGCCGGACGCGGTCATCGCCGAGTTCCACGGCCACCACTTCCCCTATCCCCAGCGCATGATTCGCACCGAGCGATACAAACTGGTGGTCAACCCGGCCGATGTCAACGAACTCTACGACCTGGCAGCCGACCCTGCGGAACTGCTGAACCAGTACGAGCAACCGGCGCTGGCCGGCGTGCGCCAGGCGCTCCTGACCCGCCTCTACGCGACGCTGCGAGCGCGCGGCGATAACTTCTACCACTGGATGACCACGATGTTCGAGGTCGGCGGCAAGACCTACGATGCCGCGCTCAGCGACTTCGAGACGGCGCGACAGGCGGTGCATGGGTCGCAGGTTTGAAGGTTGCAGGTCGCAGGTCGCGCTGGTCAACGCTGCTGGCAATCTACCAGTGTATCTTGCGCTTCGTGGCCCGTTCCGCAAACCCTGGTAGGGGCGTCATTCCTCCTCGCCCGTGACACGGGCGAGGGGGCCAGGGGGTGAGGGCCACGCTCAAGCGGTGGCTTCCGGCTCGGTCTCGGCGTGGTGGTAGACCAGCGACGCGGGCGGCTGACTAGCGAAGGCATAGCCGACGCCACGCACCGTCTCGATCAGCTGCGGATGGTCGGGGTCGCGCTCAATCTTGCGGCGCAGGAGCCGGATGTAGACATCGAGCGCCTTCACATCGCCGTAGAAGTCCGCGCCCCACACGCTATCGAGAATCACCGTGCGCGGTACGACGCGGCCCGCGTTCGCAGCCAGCAGCCAGAGCAAATTGAACTCTTTTGGGGAAAGCTCGACCAGTTGCCCGCGCACCAGCACCTCGTGCCGCGCCGCGTTGAGTGTCACCTCGCCGGCGTCTAGCACTTCCCCCGGCGCGACCGGGCCGGCCATGCTACGGTTCAGCACCGCGCGCACGCGCGCCAGCAATTCGTCGGCATCGCACGGTTTGGTGATGTAATCGTCGGCGCCGGCGTCGAAGCCGGCCAGCAGGTCGTGACGGCTCTGGCGCCCGGTCAGGAAAATGATCGGCAGTTTGCTGGCCTGGAGACGAATCATCTGGCAAAGCGCGATGCCGTTGATGTCCGGCAGGCCGATATCCAGCATGACGAGATCAGGGCGGTGCTGGCACACTGCCTGCATCGCCTCGTGACCATCGGCGGCCGTCGCCACCGTGTAGCCTCCCTCCTCCAGAATGGCCGTCATCGCCAGGCCGAAGAACGGATCGTCGTCCACCAGTAAAATCTGCCTGTTGTGCATCACTCGACTTCCCCCGCCGGCTCGCGCCGCGTTACCCCGTTGCCGCACCTACCGGCTGACACCGTGCTATCTCGCAGGTTGATTGCCATGACTTCCGCCAAGCGGCCGTTCTGCTACCACTTCTTCCCTTTACCAATTTTTAAGCCACCATTAGCCGCGCCTTAACCTTGCCTTCCAGCAGCGTCACTATGCTTGGGAGCAGAGGCGCGGCCCCCTCGCGGAACAGCCCCCTCCCGTCCCCCAATCCTGGGGATGCCGCCGCTGGTTGGCTCACGCCGGCAGTCCCTTTGTGGCTGGTAGCTGCTATCAGCGTTCCCTACGCCCGGTAGTACCCACCAGCGTTGCGGCACTCGCGGCAGTTCCCCCCAGCATTGGGGGTGAGGGGGCCATACCCGAGAGAGGAGAACGCAACGGTGCGAATCGAGCGGCTCGACATCAGCGTGTACACCGTGCCGACCGACCGGCCGGAGCAGGACGGCACCTACGATTGGGACAGCACGACGCTCGTGCTGGTCGAGCCGGTGGCCGAAAACGGCCGGCGCGGCCTCGGCTACTCCTACGCCGACCGCGCGACCGCGACCTTGATTCACCACACGCTGGCGGAAACCGTTATCGGACGCGACGTCTTCGACACCGGCGGCGCGTGGGCGGCGATGGT
>DASUBC010000068.1:0-7575 GCA_035763465.1 Thermomicrobiales bacterium | reverse complement strand
CAGTTCTTCTGGATCGGCCGCAGCGAAGGCGCGGAACTGATCTTCAATGTGGAACACTCGAACGCGGAACGCGGAACGCGGAACGCGGAATCTGCCTCTGCGAACGCAGCGGTTACTGATTCAGGCAATACCTCAACCAGTCCTATTCCGCACTCCGCAATGCCGATTCCGGTCTTTACGACGCGGCCGGATACGGTTTTCGGGGCGACGTATGTCGTGCTGGCGCCAGAGCATAAGCTGGTGCCGCAGATTACGTCGGCGGAGCAGCGGGCGGCGGTAGACGAATATGTCGCGCGCGCCCGGCAGGCGACCGAGATCGAGCGCGCCGCCGAGGGGCGTGAGAAGACCGGCGTCTTCACCGGCGCGTACGCGATCAACCCGGCGACCGGCGGGCGCGTGCCGATCTGGGTCGCGGACTACGTACTGGTGCAGTACGGCACCGGCGCGATCATGGCCGTACCGGGCCACGACGAGCGCGACTACGAGTTCGCCAGAAAGTTCGCTTTGCCAATTATTGAAGTCGTCAAGAGCGACGTCGGCATTGGCGAAGCCGCCTACACCGGCCCAGGCCCGATGATCAATTCGGGCCAGTTCGACGGGCAGCCGAACGAAACAGCCAAGGGCGCGATCACTGCTTGGCTGGCGGAGCGCGGCTTGGGCACGCCGCGCGTCACCTACCGGCTGCGCGACTGGCTGATCTCGCGCCAGCGCTACTGGGGGCCGCCGATCCCGATCATCTACTGCCCCAAGGACGGCATCGTGCCGGTGCCCGAAGACCAGTTGCCGGTGCTACTGCCGGAAGTGGAGAACTTCCGCCCCACCGGCACCGGGAAATCGCCGCTGGCGTCGGTCGAGTCGTTCGTTAAGACGACGTGCCCGATTTGCGGTGGGCCAGCCGAGCGCGAAACCGATGTCTCCGACAACTTCCTGGATTCGGCCTGGTACTACCTGCGCTACACCAGCACCGACTTCGACGACCGCCCGTTCGACCCGGAGCGCATCAAGGACTGGCTGCCGGTGGATATGTACTTCGGCGGCAAAGAGCACGTCGTGATGCACCATCTGTACGCGCGGTTCATTGCGATGGCGCTGTACGACCTGGGGCATCTGCCGTTCGAAGAACCCTTTAAGCGGCTGCGCCTGCACGGCTTCGTGACCAAAGACGGCGCGAAGATGAGCAAGTCACGCGGCAACGTCGTCAACCCCGATGACTACATCGGGCGCGTCGGCTCGGACGCCTTCCGCACCTATTTACTCTTTATGGGGCCGTTCGACCAGGATAACGACTTCAACGACCAGAACCTGGCCGGCGTCACGCGCTTCCTGGACCGCGTCTGGCGGCTGGTCGTCGAATCCGGCGACCAGGCCGGCGCGGGCGCGGACATGCGCCCGCTGCATCGCTACGTCAAGCGCGTGACCGATGAACTGGCCCGCTATCAGTACCACACCGCGATCGCCGCGCTGATGGAGTACAGCAACTGGATCAGCGATTGCCGCGCCGACTTCACCGCCGCGCAGTATGCCGAGGCGGTCCGCACGCTGACGCTGCTGCTGGCCCCGATCGCGCCTTTCCTGGCGGAAGAACTGTGGGCGCGCCAGGGTGGCGCGTACAGCGTCCACCAGCAGTCCTGGCCCGACTACGACCCCGCGCAGATCGAGGAAGAGACCGTCACGCTGATCGTCCAGGTCAACGGCAAGCTGCGCGACCGCATCAGCGCTCCCGCCGCCATCACCGAAGACGCGGCGCGCGAACTGGCCCTGACCAGCGCCAAAGTCGCGCCCCACCTGAACGGCAAGGTGCCCCGCAAGGTGATTTACGTGCCGGGGAAACTGGTCAATATCGTCGCGTAAGTTACAGGTTGCAGGTTTGCAAGTTGCAGGTTTCTACGAGCAGATGTATGCGCTGGTCTGAGAAACCTGCAACCTGTCAACCTGCAACTTGCAACCCGCATTAACGAGGGTGAGCCGGGGCTGGGGGACCCCGGCTCGGGATGAGGTGGAAGGAGGAATTGATGGAGTAAGAGTGTGACACCGTCTTTGTGTCTGACTCAATACTACGTCACCCTATGCATTCCTCCAATCACCCGTGCCTCCCAGCTATTGTTCAGCAGAAGTACTAAGGGTAAGGGCTAGTCCAGCGGCGTGGTCCCAGACCAGGCTAGGAGTTAAGTCATAGCAGAGTACTGCCGCCATGGATCAGAACGAATGTTCCCCATTCCGCCGTTTGCTATAATGCCAGTGCTGGATTATGCGCCACGGAAGGTAGGTAGCGCGGCGTGGGTGGGCGGGCGACCGGGCCAGGCGATGGGGAGAACGGACGGGTGTTAGCGACGCTGGAAGGCGTCGTAGACCGCCTGACTTACGTCAACCCGGAGAATGGCTACACCGTCGCCAAAATCCAGCCAGCCGGCAAGCAATACCTCGTCGCGGTCGTCGGCAATCTACCGTCAGTCAACGTGGGCGAGAGCGTCGAACTGGGCGGGCGCTGGGAGATGCACCCGCAGCACGGCCGGCAGTTCGTCGCCGAACGCTGCCGCGTGGTGCTGCCGGCCACCGTGGACGGCATCCGCCGCTACCTCGGCTCCGGCCTGATAAAGGGCATCGGGCCGAAGACCGCCGAGCGCATCGTCGAGCGCTTCGGCGCCGATACCCTCACCGTCATTGATGAGTCAGCCGACCGGCTGGGTGAGGTGCCCGGCCTGGGGCCGCACCGCTGCGGCCTGATTCGCAACGCCTGGCGCGAGCAGCGCGCGATCAAGGAAGTAATGGTCTTTCTGGCCGACCAGGGCATCCAGACCGGCCTGGCCGTGCGAATCTATAAGCGGTACGGCGACGCCGCCATCGCCATCGTCAAGAATGACCCCTACCGTCTGGCGCGTGAGGTGCGCGGCATCGGCTTCAAGACCGCCGACAAGATCGCCACCCAGCTCGGCATCCCGCCCGACGCGCCGGAACGTGTAATGGGCGCGGCGCTCCACCTGCTCTGGGAAGCCTCCGACGATGGGCACGTCTTCCTGCCCGAAGACGAACTCGTCACGAAATGCGTGGAAATGATCGCCGTGCCGGAGGCGGCGGCGCGCGATGCGATCGAACAACTGCTGACAACCGACAGCGCGCGGCGCGAGACGGTGGACGACCGCCCGGTCATCTACCTGACGCCCTACTTCCACGCCGAGGGCGGCATCGTGCGCCGGCTGGAGGCGCTGCTGCGCTCGCCCGCCGATTGCCTGGCCCATTTCAAGGAGATTGACTTTTCGCGCGCGTTCGCCTGGTACACCGGCAAGCGCGGCTTCGCGCTGACCGACGCGCAGCGCGCGGCGGTGAAGATGGCGCTCACCAACAAGGTCAGCGTGCTGACGGGCGGACCGGGCGTCGGTAAGACGGCGACGACCCAGGCGATCGTCGCTATTCTGCGCGCCAAACGGGGCAAGCCGCTGCTCGCCGCGCCGACCGGCCGCGCGGCCAAGCGCCTGGCCGAACTGACCGGCGCGCCCGCGCAGACGCTGCACCGCCTGCTCGGCGTCCGCTTCGGCGGCGAGGCTCTACACAACGCCGACAACCCGCTCGAAGGCGACTTGCTGATCGTGGACGAAGCCTCGATGCTCGACACACTCCTGGCGAACACGCTGCTAAAAGCCGTGCCGAACGATATGCACGTCCTCTTCGTCGGCGACGTGGATCAGCTGCCCTCGGTCGGCGCGGGCAATGTGCTGCGCGACATCATCGCCTCCGAGCAGGCACCGGTGACGGCGCTGACGCAAATCTTCCGCCAGGCGCAGGACAGCGGCATCGTCACCAACGCGCACCGCATCAACAAGGGCGAGACGCCGATTACGCGCGGGCTGCCGGACTTCTTCTTCCTGCCGGAAGATACGCCCGAAGCTATCGCCGACGTGGTCGTCTCGCTGGCACGCGAGCGCCTGCCGCGCCGCTACGGCTTCGACCCCCGGCGCGACATCCAGGTGCTGCCGCCGATGCACGGCGGTGTCATCGGTGTCTCATCACTCAACGCGAAGTTGCAGGAGGCGCTCAACCCGGCCGGCCCCGGCAAAGTAGAGAAAACGTTCGGCTCGCGCCTCTACCGCGAGGGCGACCGGATCATCTGCATCCATAATGACTACGACCGCCAGGTCTTCAACGGCGATGGCGGCTGGATCGAGCGACTCGACCTGGAAAACCAGGAGGCGACCATCCGCCTGGACGACGATCGCCGCGTCACCTGGGCCTTCAGCGACCTCGACGACCTGATGATTGCCTACGCCGTAACCGTCCACAAGAGCCAGGGCAGCGAGTACCGCGCGGTGATCATCCCGCTGCACACCACGCACTACCTGATGTTGCAACGCAACCTGCTCTACACGGCGGTGACGCGTGCGAAGGAACTCGTCGTCATCACCGGCTCCTGGCGAGCGCTCGCCATCGCCCTCAAGAGCGACCGCGTCGCCCAGCGCTACACCTCGCTCGCCCAGCGCCTGCGCGACGACCTCGCCCCGCCGCGCGACCGCATCCGCCCCTTCCCCACGCGCCGCCTCCAGGCTGCCGAAACACCCGCGCCCGGCTACCGGGCGTGAGGTTGATGGGGAGATTGCCTCCTGCATCTCCGCCTGGAGCGGGAACCACGCCAGCCTCATGCGGCGCCTTCCGTAGCGGCTAACAGAGAATTGCTTCACTGGGATTCGGCGGCAATTCTCCATGCTGCTCATCGGGTTCTGCTGGCCCCGGCAATCTGTGACCTCGCGCCCGGCTCGCCGAAAGCCGGACGTCCAAGTGGAGGCGGGCCAGTCTCCTCTGTTCTTCTTCGTTAGGTTCCCGCCCCGGCTCCGCAAGCTCCAAACACCGTAACATTAAGGCGTTCGCGAAGCGATCGCACGCCTCGCCGAACGCCTTTGTGCGATCTTCCTCACCTGGAACTCGCAGTGCCTCGATCGCCTCGTGGTCCCGATGGAGCCAGCGAAGCGGGCTGTACCGCTGCTCCACCAGGACCACGCCGCCAAACCATTCGATCGGTTCGATAACCACTCGTTGCTCGGAGCTAGGATAGTACAAATCTCGGGGCAACCCGTGTCGGGACCACTCCACCTGTAGCTCCGCGAACTGAGTCGGCGTCAAGGTAAGGATCCCGGGAACGCCGTCGTCCTGCAAGAACAAGGGCAGGTCTCCGAGATACAGGCTGACCGCAGCCGCAGGCACGCGCTTATCCAAGCGCCCCAGCCAGTCGAATAGCGCCTCGATCAGCGCAGCCCGGGCTTCAGGAGTCTCCGGTAAGTGGCCCTTCTGCACATGCGCGTCTCCTCCGCCTACAAGATGGGCCTCGTACTGATCACTCCATTGCGCCACGTACTTGGTGGTCATCCGCGCGAAGAGAGCCAGTGAAATATCGTCCCGGTCAACGAAATGGAACTCATCCGGAAGGTAATGCAGGCGATCCAGTCCCGGAGACCACCGAGGCGGTGATGTTGTATAGAGGAACTTGTTGGGCATATGCAGGCCATCGCTTCCGGCTTGGCAGTGAACGCCCACGCCCTACACGTCTTCCACCGCCACAACCAGGCGGGTCTTGCCGAATTCGATTTCATCGCCAGTGAAGAGGAGGCGCGGCGCGGTCAGGCGCTCGCCGTTGACGTAGGTACCGTTGGTGCTTTCCAGGTCGGTGAGCCAGTACGCTCCCTTGCGGTAGGAGATACGGGCGTGCCGGCGCGAAAGACCGGCGTCAGCGATGGCGACAGGGTTGCTGGGCGAGCGGCCCAGCGCGCCACTCATGCCACGCAGCTCGAACGTTTTGCCCGTCACCGGACCGGCGACGGCCCGTAGCAACAACCGCTGGGGCACTCGTTTCGGCGGGGCAATTGTGACCTGGGATACTGCATTGGCCGGGGGTGCGGCTGGTTCCGCTGGCGCATTGGCCGGAGTCGGCGGCGTGGCAGGATGGAAGGAGGCGACCATCCCGAAGACCGATTCAGCGGGTTTCCAGTTGGGAAAGGCAGAGGCCGGCTCGGGCAGTTTCGGCGCTGTGCGTTCTCTGGACGTGGACAGCGGCGCGCCTTCCGGCGCGACAAAACGATAGTGCGTCGCGCCGATCATAATTTCGTCGCCGTCTTTAAGCGCGTGCCGACCGTTGAGTGGTTGGCCGTTGACCAGCGTGCCGTTGGGACTGCCGAGGTCGGCGATCCAGTACGCGCCATCCTCGCGCACGATGACCGCGTGCCGGCGCGACGCTTGTTTGTCGGGGACAATAATCTGGTTCCCTGACTGCCGGCCGACGCTGCTCAGGTCGCCGTCCAGGGACGTTTCCGTGCCGGTATCGAGGCGAATCAGGCGCGCCACGCCTGGAGTACCCTGAGTCGCCATCGCCCGCGCCATCCTGGTCGTGTCACCCCAGGTAAACACATCGGTCCGCCTCCATCGCTCTACGATAACACGCGCCCGCGCCCAGTCAAGACTATTCACCCTCCTTGCCTCTCCTAACGTTGCGCGCGACGTTGTCGTCACAATACGCTTTTGCAAGGTTACAGAGGCACAGGCTGCGGGTTCTCAACCGGCTAAAAGGATGATTTCCTGGCAGGGTGCTTGCCAATCCCAAACCTGCAACCCATCAACCTGTAACCTGCAACAACACTTCGCATAAACGTTGCCGCCGGTCAGCCTGTTCCTGGCTGATCGGTCAGGTAGGCGGCTGTACGGTTCGGGCAATGGCAAGCGCGTGCGCCTTCGATAGAGTGGAGTGACGGTACCGTGCGCGCTGCCCTATTCGCCCTGGAGGAAAAGATGCTTACGCAGACCGGCACCCAGATTCTCGCGTTCACCCAGGACGATTACCCGGCGCTGGCCGAGCTGGAGAACGCGGTCTATCCCGAGTATCCCAATTCGGTTGACGAATTACGGTTTGACGACGAGCACCGCGACCCGAAGTGCCGCTTCGAGCGCTACCTGGCCGTGCAGGACGGTCGCGTCGCCGGCGTGGGCCTGTTCGGGCAGAGCGCAGGCATGTACCACCCGCGCCGCTTCTTCCTCGACCTCAGCGTGCTGCCCGCCGCGCGTGGACGAGGCATCGGCGCGGCGCTCTACACGCACCTACTGGCCCGACTCGAACCGGCGGCGCCGCTCTCGGTCGCGGCCGACGCCCGCGCCGACTGGTCGCGCGGCCTGCGCTTCCTCACCGATCGCGGCTTCGTGGAGCGAATGCGTTCCTGGGAATCACGGCTCGATGTCGTGGCGTTCGATCCCGCGCCGTTCGCTGGCGCGACGGAACGCGCGCTGGCGGGCGGCATCGTCATCAAGACCTTCGCGGAACTGGCCGCCGACCCCGACCGCGACCGCAAGCTCTACGAACTCGACCGCGACCTCGAAGAGGACGTGCCCCACCCCGAGCCGGTGACGCCGATCAGTTTCGAGCTCTTCGCCAGCCGGGTACTGGAGAACCCCGACCTGCTGCCGGACGCCTACTTCGTCGCGGTGGACCGAACGACTGGCGCCTATGCGGGCATGAACGCGCTGTGGCATAGCCAGGCCAGCGCCGACCTCTATAATGGCCTGACCGGGGTGCGGCGCAAGTATCGGCGGCGCGGCATCGCCCTG
>DASUBC010000067.1:0-13833 GCA_035763465.1 Thermomicrobiales bacterium | reverse complement strand
GGCGTGACCGGGCGGAACTGCACTTCGTCGCCCGCGCGCAGCAAGAACGGCTCGGCGGCGGTGGGGTCGTAGAGGCGCACAGGCGTGCGGCCGATAATGCGCCAGCCGCCCGGCGTAGTCAGCGAATAGATGCCCGTCTGCTCGCCGCCGATGCCGACCGCGCCGGCCGGCACGACCGGCCGGGGCTGGGGCAGGCGCGGTGTCGCCAGGCTGGCGTCAAGTCCGCCCAGATACGGGAAGCCGGGCGCGAAGCCTAGGAAGTAGACGGGATAGTGCCCCGCGCTGTGGCGCGCGACAACTTCCTCGGTCGTCAGCCCCGTCTGCGCCGCCACGTCAGCGAGGTCTGGACCATACTCGCCGCCGTAGCACACCGGCACGGTCACGACCCGGCCGGGCGGCGCAGCAGCGTGGCTGGCGTCTTCGAGTGCGCGCACCCGGTCGAGTAATTCGGCGTGTGTGATGACAGTTGGATCATAGCGAATCAGCAGTGTCCGGTAGGCCGGGACCAGATCGCGCAGGCCAGCCGGCGGCGCGGCATCGAGCGCCGCCAGGAGCGCGCGCACCTGCTGGTTGATCGCGGGCGCGATCACCGGCCCATATTCGACCAGCAGCGCACTATCACCAACCGCCCGGTAGCGCAGCGGCCCAGGTTCGGTCTGGTTGTCAGCCGAGGCGCTGGCCGTGTCCATGCCATAGTGTAGCATGTAGACGATAGACGGTAGGCGATAGACGATAGACGGTAGTTCCTCGCCGTGAGGCAGTGCTGATCTACGAGCACGGTGCTGGGGATGAGCAACTACCGTCTATCGTCTACCAACTACGGCAGAGGGCGTTCGCGCGTGGCAGTATGGTCATAGGGGTCGGGCTGCTGGCGGCGGCGCAGCACTTCCGCCAGCGGTTTGACGGCGACGCCATTCGCTTCCAGCGCGCCACGCACGGTGCGCGCCAGTTCAACGGCGCCAGGGGTGTCGCCATGAATACAGATCGTGTCGGCGGCCAGTTCGATTTCGTCGCCGTCAAGCGTACCCACACGGCCGCGTAGCGCCATCCGCACGGCGCGGCGGGCCACCTGCGCGGCGTCGGCGATCACCGCGCCGTGTACCCGGCGCGAGACCAGCGAGCCATCGCGATTGTAGGCGCGGTCGGCGAACGCCTCGCGCGCGAAGGGGATGCCAACGGCGTCCGCCATCCGCGCGACCGCCGAATCGGGAAGGCCGACGAGAATCAGCTCACGGTCGAAAAGCGCGATCGCCTCCGCGACGGCGCGCGCCAGCGCCGTATCTACCGCGATCCGGTTGTAGAGCGCGCCGTGCGGCTTGACGTGTTGAAGTTTCGCGCCGGCGGCCCGGCAGAAGGCGTCGAGCGCGCCCAGCTGATAGAGCAGATCGGTCGAGACTTCGTCCGGCGTCATGACCATGTCGCGCCGGCCAAAGCCGACGAGATCGGGGAAGCCCGGATGCGCGCCGATGCCGACGCCCCTTTCCCGCGCCAGCGCGGCCGTCTGGCCCATCGTGCGCGGATCGCCGGCGTGGAAGCCGCAGGCGACGTTGGCCGAACTGACCCATTCGAGCAGCGCCTCGTCTTGTCCCAGAGTATAGGCGCCGAAACTCTCGCCCATGTCGCTGTTCAGATCGATACTGGCGGCCATTGCTGCTCTTCCCTTCGGCGTGGTGGCGCGTAACTGCTAGCGTGGCATGGCGCCGGCACACGAACGGCTGGCGCGCACAGAACGTGGCAGGACACCGCATATGATGGATGCAACACGCCTGTATCATCATACTACTGGCCGCGTGTCGGAATAGCAGCGGCCACAGGAGATACACCCTATTTTGGCGGAGTACTTTACGCCTACGTCGCACGACGGATGTGGCGGCGATAATGATGGTGGAGCGATGGAGCAGCGAGAGCAACCGGCGGCATACGTGTTCGCGCAGCGCCAGGCGCGGCAGGCGCTCGCCGCCCACGCCGCCGGCGCCCCCACAGCGACCGTCTCGCTCGACCTCGAAATGACGACCAGCGAGGTTGCCTGTGAGGCGGAGGGCCTACGGCTGCCTGACAGTACGCTGCTGCTCTGGGACGAACTCATCGCCGTCGCCGCGCGCGAGGGCGCGTGCTACGCCGTCCGCGCGCCGGCGGCGCCCAGCCAGCCGGCGCAAGTCGAGCGCATCGCGCGGTTTTCCGAGGCGCTGGGCCGGCAGTACAGCCTCTACCCGACGGCCGGCGCGCCGACGCTGCTGATTGGCGGCTTCAGTATGCACCGGATCAAGGAGACCGACCCGATGCGCGATACCCTCACGAAGGTGCGCGCCGCCGCGCCACTGCGTGGCCGCGTGCTCGACACTTCGACCGGCCTGGGCTACACCGCGCTCGTCGCGGCGCGCGGCAAGGATGTCACCGAAGTCGTGACCATCGAACTCGACCCGACGACGCTGGCGATCGCGCGCGACAACCCCTGGTCGCGCGAACTCTTCACCAATCCCAAGATTCACCAGCTCGTCGGCGATTCGTACGACGTCGTGCCCGAACTGCCGGCCGAATCGTTCAGCCGCATCATCCACGACCCGCCGATCTTCAGCCTGGCCGGCGAACTTTACTCCGGTGTGTTCTACGCGCAGCTCTTCCGCGTGCTGCGGCGCGGCGGTCGGCTCTTTCACTACATTGGCAACCTGAGCAGCAAAGGCGGCGGCGGTGTCGCGCGGGGCGCGATCCGGCGGTTGCACGAAGTCGGCTTCGCGCGCGTCGAGCGCCGGCCCGAAGCCTTCGGCGTGGTTGCCTACAAGGAACGGTGACGGAGAGTAAACGCGGTTCAGGCTGGCGTTTAGCCAGCCTGAACCGCGTAAAACCCCGAACCTTTATTGCTTGTTATTCCGGCTTGGGCAGCAGCCCGCGCGCGATAGCATACACAGCGGCTTGCGTGCGGTCGCGCGCCCCGAGTTTCTGGAACAGAAGCGAGAGGTTGTTCTTGACCGTGCTCTCCGCCAGGTCGAGTTCGGCGGCGATCTCCTTGTTGCTCTTGCCGTCAACGAGCATCCGCAGCAGCGTCATCTCGCGGTCGTTCAGCCGCTCGACCTTCGGCGTGCCCGGATTATTGACGAGCCGGTGGAACTCGCGCAGCAGGCTCGGCACCAGCGTCGGGTCAATCATGGACGCGCCCTGGCTGGTGACGCGCACCGCGCGCACGACATCCTGTGAGCCGGCATTCTTGAGCAGATAGCCGCGCGCCCCGGCCCGCACCGCCTGGAAGGCGTAATCGTCCTCGCGATACATCGTCAGGATCACGATACTGGTGCGCGGAAACTCGGTCAGAATCGCGCGCGTGGCGGTGATGCCGTCAACATCGGGCATGTTGATGTCCATCAGCACGACATCCGGGCGCAGTTGCCGGACTAGCGCCTGCGCTTCCTGACCATCCGAGGCGTCACCAACGACCTCAATATCTTCCTCAAGTTCGAGCAACTGGCGCAGCCCCTGGCGGAAGAGCGCGTGATCGTCGGCGAGCAGCACGCGAATCTTCTGGCCTTGCCTGCCGGCCTCACTCGCCAGCGTTGGCGCGTCGGCCGCATCGCCATAGGCCGGGAGAGACATACCCATCATACCTGCCATCTTCAATTACCCCTTGTGTACTCCGTTATCCGCACGTTTAGCCGGTAGTACCATTGGTCGTCGCTGCCACTTGACCACGCGCCCCTGCCGCCGTCAGAGGGATCAGCGCCTCGACACGAGTGCCGGCGCCGGGCTGCGAGGTGATGGAAAGTTTGCCGCCCAAATCCTGAGCGAGTTCGCGCATCTGAACTGTGCCGAAATGTTGATCCTGATCGCCGGCCGGTTGGCCAGCCTGGAAACCCTTCCCATCGTCGGTGACGAGCACCCGCAGCGCCTCGCCAGCGCGCTGCACTTCCACCTGCACACTATTCGCCTCGGCGTGTTTGCGAATGTTGTGCAGCGCCTCGCGGACAATGCCGATCACCGTCCGCTCGACTTCCGGCGCCAGGCGGGTGCCGCTGACCTCCTGCAAGGCCAGTTCCAGGTTCGGCATCTCGCCAATGGACTTCGCCAGCGAGCGCAATTGCGCCGTCATCGCCGGCCCCTGCCCCGACGATGGCCGCCGTAAGTCGCCGATGCACCGGCGCAAGTCGGTCATCGCGCTTTGCACCATCTGCCGCACCACGCTGGCTTGCTCCCGCGCCCCGGCTGGGTCGCGTTCCACCAGCCGGTCGAACAATTCGGTCTTCAGGTTGAGGTAGGCCAGGTTTTGCGCCACACCATCGTGGATTTCGCGCGCGATGCGCCGGCGCTCCTGCGTAATCGCTTCCTCGACTTGCTCCGGCAACACCGCCGTCGCCAGGCGCTCGCGCAGGACAATCGTGTGGAGCATCAGGCTCATCGTCGTGATGAGCGCGATTGCCTCGCGCTCGCTGGCGGCGTCGAGCGCCCGGTCCACGCCCTGCAACACCAGCATCCCGTGCAATGTCTCGGCAGTAAGCAGTGGCGCGACAAGCGTGCGCTGCTGCCCCGGCAAGGCGGTCAGCCGAATGCGCTTGGGCGGGCCGCCGGCCTGCAAGGTCGCCATCCACCAGCTCTGCACCTGATCAACAATGACCAGCGGGCCGGTGTCCGGCTCAACCCGGCCTGGCGCGTTCCACCGGTAGGCCAGGCGGAGCTGGCCGTAATCGTCACGGTCAAAAATCAGACAGCAGGCTGGCGCAAGCAGTTCCGCCAGGGCGACCGCGCTGCGCTTGTAGACATCGCCGGCGTCAGACGCGAGTGCGATGCGATCGATCATCGTCGCGCCAGCGCGGCCATTCTCCGCGCGCGGCTGGGGTGTGTTGTCAACCCCCGGCTCAATCAGCGAGCCACTTTCACTGACGCCCATGCCCATCCTTATCCTCGCCCTTGCTCCTGATTGTCACCGCGCACAGGCGCCATTCTGGGCAGCGCCACTTCGATCCGTGTGCCGGCGCCTGGCCGGCTTTGCACCCGGACGGCGCCGCCAAGAATTTCCGCGCCTTCGCGCACGGCGTGCAACCCCATCCCCGCGTTGAGACGCAGCACTGCTTCGGCGTCGAACCCGACGCCGTCATCCGCGACGCTCAACACCACCTCATTCCCCACGCTGCGTAACTCGACCAGCACATGCTTCGCTTCGGCATGGCGGCGAATATTGGTCAGCAGTTCCTGCGCGATCCGGTAGGCGCGGGTTTCGACCGCACTGTCGAGCCGCTCTTTGAACCGGCCCTGGAAGGTCGTCTGCACGCCGGTTTGTTGCTGGAATGCCTGAAGTTCGTCACGCAAGACCGACTGCAAGCCGAGCAGGTCCAGATTCGTCGGGCGCAGGCCGCCAATGATCGTCCGCAGGTCTTCGATGCGCTCGGCCAGTTGCCGCCGCGTCTGCCCCAGTTCGTCGCGACAGCGGTCGTGCTGGCCTAATTCCGAGAGGCGGATGCAGAGATCGAGCCGGTAACTACACGAGGCCAGTTCTTGCAACGCGCCGTCGAGCACGCCGTCAACAAGCGCCTTTCGTTCGGCCTCCTGGGCCTGCAACGTCTGATCGAGCAGCCGCCGCCGCACATCGCCTTTCGCGCGCAGTACGCTATAGAGCCGGCCGTGCTCCAGCGCCACCGCCGCCTGCGCCGCCACGGTGGACAGAAACTCGATCTGGTCCGCCGCATAGGCATAGGGACGCGAACCCAGGACTGCCAGCACGCCAAACGTGCGCCGCCGCAGCCGGAGGGGCAGATAAATCGCCGAGGCGAAGGCCGACTCGTCCCCCAGCGTGGCCGGCAGCGCCGCGCTGGTAAACGCCCCGGACGTCGCGTAGACCGTGCGCCGGCCACTCCGCAAGGCGCTTGAAAGGGCATCGCCCTCAAGCGGCGCCGCGCGATACATCTGGACAGCGCCAGAGTCGGTCGCGCGCCACACAGTCATCGTCTTGTTATCGCGCGGGCCGGATCGCGCCACGCCTGCTTCCCCACTATCATCGAGGATCGCCAGCAGACAGTGCGTGCCATCAACGACTTCCAGCACTTTGTGGTGCAGCCGCGCAAAGAGTAGACTCGGCTCGCTACTCGCCACCGCCGCCAGCCCGAGACCGACGTCGTTCAGCGCCTCCAGGCGGAGCGTCCGCCGCCGCAATTGCTCATACAGCATGGCATTTTGCAGCAACAGGGTCAGCTGGCCGATCACGGCGCTGGCGAGCCGCACCCGTTCCGCCGTCAGCGGTGACGCGTCACCGTGGCCGCGCTCGAAATCGAGCAGCAACACGCCAATCGCTTCTCGTGCCAGCCCGCGAATCGGTAGGAGCAACAGCGCGCCCAACCCGAGCCTATTCGCCAGGGCTGTGGGAATGAGGTCGCTGGCGTGGGCGTCCTCGATCGGCAGTGGCCGCTCGCCGGCCAGCGTGCGCCTGAACGCTGCTGTGCCGGCCAGCTCCGGGGCAACCTGCTTCAAGGTGGCGACCAGCGCATCGCCAAACCCAGCCGAGGCCGCTGGCTCAAGGACACCGTTCGCCGTATCGCGCAGCAGCGCGCAGACATGACGTGCGCCGAGCGCGCCATGCACCTGCCCAACGACTTCTTGCAGCACTTCTTTCGGCGTCGCGCCGCGACTCAGGTCACCCTGAATCGCCAGCAGCGCCCGCAGTTCCGCGTTCTCCGATCGTAGCAACGCCGTCTCGTCACCGGCCGGCGCGGCTGGCTCTCGCCCCGGTTCGGCCGGCAGCTCACCCGTTGCGAGCACGGTGGTGATCAATTCATTGTATCCTTCCATAACCACCGTACCGCTGCCTGCCTCTCCGCATTGCACTGTCCGCCTGCCGATCGCGTAGACCAGCGACCATGACACAATTGAGCGTGGACAACGGCGCTGGCGACGCCCACGGCTGCCGATCCTCTCGCTCTATTGTAAACAGCAAGGGCAGCACACAGCAGTACGGAACGACGGTACTTTCGTCCTGTTTAGCAGACAGCGCGGGGCAGGACAAGCAGATCCTCGTCCCTAGCCCGCATTCGTCAGCCGGCGGCGCATCGTCGTCTCGAAGGCGTCGCGCAGTTCGCTGGCGTTGCGCGCCCAGGCTTGCACGTCCTGGCGGGGGACGAGCAGCGTTTCGGTCGGCGCGGCTGCTTTCACGGTCGCGGTGCGCGTAGTCTCGTTGAAGATCGCCATTTCGCCGAAATACTCGCCCTGGCCGAGCCGGGCGACCGGCGTGTCGCCGTTGGTGGGGATGACTTCGACTTCGCCGTGCAGGATGACGTACAGGTAATCGCCGGGGTCGCCCGCGCGGATGATCGTCTCGCCCGGCTGGTAGCGGGCGCGCAGCTGTTCGTTCGGCTGCCGGCGGTCGAGCAGGGTGATGTCGCGTCCCAGCAGCAGGTCGAGCGCCCAGTCCACGCCAACGCGTGCTTTCTTATCCATACGCGGCAGCCAGGCGAGATGCACGGCTCGCGCCGCGACCCAGGCCGGCAGGCCAGTGAAGCGGCGGCCATACATCTCCGCCAGCGCGCTGCGCCGGCCGAGGGTGACGAACGAGCCAAGGCCGGTGAAGCGGAACGGCTGGCGCTCGCCATTGCCGAGGCTGGCGGCGATATTCTGCGCCAGCGCCTTGCCTTCGCGGATGGCGAACTGCGAGGTGGGTGGCGCGGTCTTGTCGCCGGGCAGCGGCACGCGCGCGTTATCGCCGAGCGCCCAGACGCCGGGGTAGCCGCCGACAGCCAGGTATTCGTCTACGATGACCCGCCCGCGCTCGTCTCGCGCGCAGGGCAGATCGCGCAGGAGCGGATTGGTGGCGACGCCGGCCGCCCAGATGATCGTGTGGCTGGGCAGGCGCGTGCCGTCTTTGAGGAGCAGCGCCTCACCGTCCGCGCCCGCCACCGGGTTATTGAGAATGACCTCGATGCCGCGCCGCTGGAGTTGTTGCACCGCGTGGCCCGCGAGGTCAACCGGTACTTCCAGCAGCAGGCGCGGCGCGGCGTCAACCAGCGCCACGCGGACGTCCTCACGCTCGATAGTGCGGTAGCGCGACAGGCTGCCGCGAATGAGGTCGTTGATCTCGGCTGCCGTCTCGACGCCGGTTGCCCCGCCGCCCGCGACGATAAAGGTCAGTAGCGCCTGGCGTTCGGCGGGGTCGTCCTCGACTTCGGCCAATTCGAGTGCGCGAATGACGCGCGAGCGGATGGCGAGGCTGTCTTCCACGCTGCGGAGCGGCAGCGTATTATCCGCAACGCCGGGCAGGCGGAAATAGTGGTTGACGCCGCCCAGCGCCAGCACCAGCTGGTCGTAGGTCACGTCGTGCCGGCGCCGCACCAGCCCGTGACTGACGGTGACGGCCTTGCGGTCCAGATCGATCGCCTCGACCTCGCCGATCTGCACGCGCGTGTGCCGCAAGAGCTGGCGCAGCGGGCTGACGATGTGGTGCGTCTCGATCGTGCCGCCCGCCGCTTCCGGCAGCAGCGGATAGAACAGAAAGAAGTTCTCGCGGCTGATCAGGGTCACGCTGACATCGCGCCGGCCCTTCAGCCGCCGCTCCAGCTCGCGCGCCGTATACACACCACCGAAACCACCGCCGAGGATCAGAATCTCCGTCGTGCCGCCAGCCTGGCGCTGCGTCTGTTCGTCCATCTCTCTACTCCATGTCGGAATGTGACTGCTAGACAGTGGGGAAGAAGCAGCAAGTGTGGAGGAGCACAAACCACCAGCAGGCGCGGCGCTGCCGCTTGCCACGTATACGCGCGAACGGCGCGCGTATTTCATCGCGGGGCGATGCGGTGGCCCCCCAGCATTGGGGGGCCGGGGGTGCCGTGCCGCCTATGGCATAATCGCTCGGTATGGGCGTGGCGACGCAAACCGGCGGCGTCGCGCGGAAAGGAAGCACTATGACCGCCGAGAACACGCCGCCAACCGCCGCCGCGCGCCCGGTCACGCCGCGCGCGGAGCCGATCGATCGCTTGCGTGCCGACGTGCATTTATTAGGCGATCTGGTCGGAGAGACGCTGCGTGAACAGCGGGGACCAGACCTCTTCGCGGCGGTGGAGTACGCGCGGACCGAGGCGATCGCGCTGCGCTCGCTGGCGGAGCCAGACTCGGCGCGCGAGCAGGCGCTGCTCGACTGGGCGCGCGGCCAGTCCACCGAACTCCTGCTCGGCCTGGTGCGTGCCTTCAGCATCTACTTTCACCTGATCAACCTGGCCGAGCAACACCACCGCCTTCGCACGCTGCAAGAGCGCCAGCGCGGCGCCGCCCCGCTGCGCGAATCCATCGCGGCGGCGGTCGTAACGCTGCATCAGCAGGGCGTGCCGTCGGCGCGGTTGCTGGCCGGGATCGAGAAACTGGAGTTGCGGCCGGTCTTCACCGCGCACCCCTCGGAGGCGCGACGCTACACGCTGCGGCAGCACCTCGCGGTGGTGGCAGGCTTGCTGACACGGCTCGACGACCCGCGCGCCGCGCCGGACGAGCGCGCGGCGGCGCTCGATGAGCTGCGCGTGCGCATCACGCTGCTCTGGCAGACGGCGGAGACGCGCGCGGCTCGCCCGACGGTGGTGGACGAAGTCCACAGCGTGCTCGATGTGCTGGGCGGCACGGTCTACGATGTCGCGCCGGAGCTGTACCGCGCGCTCGAACGCGCGCTGGTCACGACATATCCCCAGGCAGATACCGGGGCAGTGGTCGCGCCGCACCTGCTGCGGCCCGGCTCCTGGGTTGGCGGCGACCGTGACGGCAACCCGGCGGTGACGGCGGACGTCACCCGCGCGGCGGGACGGCTGGCCCGCGCCGCAATCCTGCACCGCTACCGCGAGGAGGTCGCCGTGCTCGGCCGAGCGCTCAGTGTCTCCGCGCGGCTCACCGGCGTGTCGGACGCCCTGCTCGACTCCATCACGCGCGATCGGCAGGAACTCGGTTTGCAGCCGGTCGAACACTGGCGCGACGAACCCTACCGGCGCAAGCTCGGATTGATTGGCGAACGCCTGCGCCGGATGGAGACCGGCGAGCCGGGCGGCTACGCAGCCCCGGAGGCGCTGTTGGCCGATCTCCGTCTTGTCGCGGCCAGCCTTGACGCGCACGGCGGGCGGCGCATCGCGGCGGGGCCGGTGCGCGATTTGCAGCGCCGGGTGACGAGCTTCGGCTTTCACCTGGCAGAGCTGGAACTCCGCCAGCACGCCGACCGCCATACGGCCGCCGTCGCGGAACTGCTCGGGCTGGCCGGTGTGGCGGGGTACGCCGCGCTTGACGAAGACGGGCGACTGGCGGTGCTGGCGGAACGCCTCGCCGGGCCGCCGCTCGGTATCGAGGCGGCGGCGCTCGCGCCGGAGACGCGCGCGGTGCTGGACGCCTTCGGCGCGATGCACGATCTCCAGCAACTTGGCGGGCCGTACGCCTGCCAGACCTACATCATCTCGATGTGCCGGACGGTGAGTGACGTGCTGGCGGTCCTCTTTCTCGCCCGCGAGCGCGGCCTGGCCTCCTGGGACGCCGCCGCCGGCGCGCTCACCAGCCGGCTCGATGTTGTGCCGCTCTTCGAGACGATTGACGAACTCCGCGCCTGTGGCGACGTGCTCGCTCAGTTGCTCTCCCTGCCGCTCTATCGGACGGCGCTCCGCTCGCGCGGCGACCGGCAGCAGGTGATGGTCGGCTATTCCGACAGCAACAAGGACGGCGGCTACCTGGCGGCGACCTGGGCGACCTACCAGGCGCAGGGCGCGCTGCACCGCGCCGCCGCCAACGCCGGCATAGACCTGATCCTTTTCCATGGGCGCGGCGGCGCGGTCGGGCGCGGTGGCGGCCCAATGGGCAACGCCGTCCTCGCGCGCCAGCCCGAAGCCCGCCACCCGACGCTCAAGGTGACGGAGCAGGGCGAGACGATCGCCGCGCGCTACGGCCACCCGGCGATCGCCGCGCGCCACCTGGGGCAGATGACCCACGCGCTGCTGGTATCATCGCTGGCGCCGCTTGATCCGCCGCCGCCCGACGACTGGGTGGCGACGATGGAGCGCCTGGCCGCGCGCTCCCGCGCCGTCTACGACGCGCTGGTCAAAGACGCGCCCGCGCTGCTACGTTTCTTCCAGCAGGCGACGCCATTCTTCGAGCTCGGCACGCTCAATCTCGCCTCGCGGCCGGTCAGCCGCGTCGGTCGCACCGGCGCGCAGATCGCGCTCGACGACCTGCGCGCTATTCCGTGGGTCTTCAGCTGGACGCAGACGCGCATCAATCTGCCGGGCTGGTATGGCCTTGGCAGCGCGTTGGAAGAGGAACTTGCGTCCGGCCGGCTGGATCAGCTGCGGACGATGTACCATGACTGGCCCGCCTTCGCGATGGCGCTCGACAACGCCCAGCGCAGCCTCGGCGCGACCGATCTGCCGACCGCGCGCCGCTACGCCACGCTCGCGAGCGACCCTGAGCCGCTGGCTGCTATCGCGGCGGAGTACGATCGTGGCGTCGCGGCGATCCTGCAAGTGACCGGTCAGCGCGAACTGCTCGAACCAGCGCCGACGTTGCAACGTTCGATCAAGCTCCGCAATCCCTACGTTGACGCGCTGCACGTCGCGCAGATCGCCCTCCTGGAGCGGTATCGCGCGCTGCCACCGGATGCGCCGGACGCGGAGCGCGCCGCCCTGCTTGACGCTATTCACCACAGCATCAACGGCATCGCCGCCGGCTTGCAGACGACCGGGTAGAGGGCGTGAGGGCGTGAGGGCGCGCGTCGTGAGAAGGTTTCGGTCAGCACGGTGCTTGTCTGCTGGCGCGGAGGCGGGGAGAGGTGGGCTGGCGGTTGAAACCGCGCCTGAATGGCGCTGCGGCGCCACGAAGTCCGCCTGCGCGGACTAGGTTCCGCACAACGCCGGGGCTGGTGGCCGGCGCGGTAATTGACCAACCCTAACCCGCGTAGGCGGATTTCGTGGCCCCGTGAGGGGCCTTCAGGCGCGGTTTTAACCGCCGGCCATCCCCGCTCAGCTTCCCGACTGCCCGCCTTTCGCCCCCCAGAGAAGCAGGTAGCGCGAGACAACCGGAATAGGGCCGGCCGCCAGCGCCTGCTCCATGCGCGCCAGCCCGCGCTGAAAGGCGTCTTCTGCGATCAGGTGGAGCGAGGAGAAGGCTTTGGCTCGGTAAGGGGCGAGGTCGGTGAGGTTCGTGGTGAACTCCACCAGCGTTTCGTGGCAATTGGCGAAGCCGGCCGCCAGCATCAGGGCGCGGAGGTCATCAATCGCCGGGTAGCGGGCCAGTTCGACCGGCACCGTCTCGGGAAAATAGTCGGAGAGCGGCTGGCGGTGGCGGATGATCCACGGCGAGTCGGTGACGGTGCAGACCTGGCTGCCCGACTTCAGCGTACGGTAGGCTTCGCGGTAATAGGCGGCGCGGTCAACGACGTGGTGAATGACGTCCACCGAGTAGACGAGATCGAAGGCAGCGGCGGAAAAGTTCAGCTGCTCGGCCCGGCCCGCCTGGAACGTGAGGCGCTGGTCGCGTGTTCGCGCTCGCGCCAGCATCTCCGCCGACGGATCGATCCCCTGGCCGGCGCAGCCGGTCTGCGCGGCGAGGGCGACGAGGTAATTGCCGGTGCCGCAGCCGACCTCCAGCACGGCGGAGGCGGCGGTGACCTTGCCGGCGGTCATGAGATCGCGCAAGACCTCCGGATGCACCTGCCGGTGCTGGGCGTAGTCGGCGGCCAACTGGTCGTAATCAAGCATCGCCGTCACGCTTGTCTTGCGCGGCCTTCGTCGCCTGGCGCTCCCGCCACTCCTCCTCGAAGCCGGGCGGTGGCGCGTCGAGCGATGGCTGCCAGGCCACGCCAGTCACGTCAGCCCACCAGTCGCCGAACTGGAAGGTTCGCATCGAGACGTTGAAGGCGGGCAGCCAGAACTCGTATTCCGCCGGATCGGCGCCCTGGCCGATCAACCTGACCTGCACCGTCCCCTGATAGAACAGACGGGTCCAGCGTTTGCGAATCGCCTCACCCTCGCGGAAGGTGTGCCAGGCGTCCAGGCCGACGAGCTTGCCGGTCACCGAATCCTCGGTGCGCTCGATGGCTGCGCCGGGCAGCTGGCGCAGCCCCTCCTTAAACCCGCGCCGCAGATCGGGCAGGTCGCTGCCTTCCACGGTGAACCCGAGGTCGCGCGCCTCGACCGAAAAACTGGTGGCGATGTCGTCCGGCGCTGGTGAAAAGATGACTCCTTTGCCTTGTGCCGAGTCGAGTTCCGACACATACCAGCCCTCGGCGTAGAAGAACGAGTAGTGATACTCCAGGTCGCGATGGATGGTCATGCCGGTAAAAATGGGGCCTGTTTCCCCTCTGGACACGAATCTCTCCTCCTGCTGTGCGGGATACGCGAATCCGTGGTAGGTTGCGGTGCCCTGCCTGGATTGCCATGACCGCTGTAGGCAGCGTATGGCGTTCTATTGTATCTCTCTGCGGCTGGGAGGCGCTACCACGCACACGCGGGCTGGGTTGACGCACTGGATGAGTGTTGCTATATTGTATATCATCACCAGCGGGATGTCGCCACTGATCACCACAAATGCATAGTCCTCTACTCACCGGATTGGTGGACGGCGTCCAGGTTGGTGTCGCATGTCGGAGGCTTCGCTGGAATCCTGTGGAAGGGTAACTCGACAGAGGGGGAACGCGTGGAGTCGAACAAACTCAACCGGCGGCGATTCTTACAACTCTCCGCAACGCTGGCGGCGGCAGGTGTCGTGACGGCGTGCGGTGGCGGCGCGGCGACCGCGACCACAGGCACGGCGAGTAGTAGTAGCTCTTCCAGTAGCAGCAGCTCGACGAGCAGCGCGGCAGCGGCCACGACCAAGGCGTCCAGTAGTGCTTCGACATCCTCAGGTCCGCCACCGACC
>DASUBC010000066.1:0-12951 GCA_035763465.1 Thermomicrobiales bacterium | reverse complement strand
GTGTCCTCGGCGTTCCGGTACGAGTCGCGCGGCTGGATGCCGACATTGTTGCAGAGCACGTCAACGCCGCCGAATGTGGCGACTGTCTCTGCGACCACCTGGCGGCAGGCGGCGGCGCTGGCGACATCCGCTGCCACGAAGTGCGCCCGCCCCTCGGTATCTGCGTCGGCCGCCGCGCGCGCGCAGGCCGCCACGGTCGCCTCTCCTGCGGCATGATCTACATCGGCGATCGTGACGGCCGCGCCCGTGCGCGCGAACGCGACGGAGATAGCGCGCCCGATCCCCTTGGCCCCGCCCGTGATAATGACCACCTTGCCACCGAAGGTTCCCCGCGCCGAGTTCATCAGTCGTTCCTCCTTCGCTCACGCTCACGCCCACCGCGTCCCATTGTCGCCGATCGCTCGCTTGTCCGGAACCGGATGGCTACCGGGTTTTGCCCCAGGCGCTCGCGATGAGCGCCCGTAGCTGCGAACCCCGAGCAAGAATCGCGTCCAGTCTGTCATCGCCTTGCAAGGCATTAGGTGCAGGCCAGACCTACAAGTAACGGGATCAGGCGATGCTCGGCGTCTGGACGATGCGCTCATGGGATGGTCGTAGGCTTCCTGCTCGATAGTCACGCACTTGCTGCATTGCCGCCTGATTTTCGTGCGTGTTTGCGGTGCTCTAGGAGGAAGAGGGAGCGGATGGCGAAGCTTGATCCCGCGACAGCCTGCCTGGGAATCTGGCGCTGATCCAGCGGAAGGCGAAAGCGGCGGCGGATGTGCCGGCCGAGATGATGATGCGCCGCCTCAGCCGCGGAGGAGCGCGGCGAGGGGTGTGGGATCCCAATAGAAGCAAATTGCCGCGATCTGCCCCTCGGCGTCGATCTCGAAAGTATCGATCCCTTCCACCGCGACCGCCCCGCCGCGCCGCGCAGTCAGCTCGCCCCGGTAGTAGACCGCCACGCCGTTGCCCGCGATCAAAGTGTGGACCGCAGTCACGCGTGCCTCGGCCAAGCCAGCGAAGAGCTGCGCATAGACGTGGCGGATCGCCGCGCGGCCCGTCGCCGGAGATGTCCCAGGGACCCGCTCCATGCGCGCATCCAGGGTGAACAACGCTCCGATTGCGTCGGCATCAAGGGCATTATTGCCGGCGAAGTAGGCGGTGACAGCCTGCCGGATCTGCTCCTGCGTAACCATACTGACGCTCCTCGTATGCGGTGGATAATGAGTACGCCGGGCGTGGCCGGTGGCGCGGACTATACGGCGCGGGAGTAGAGGCGGCGAGCGCTGCTCAGGCGCCTTCGCGAGTAACTAGCGCGACGGCCAGCATCTTCCTTGCTATTGCTGAGAAATGGTGGAGCGGGGGACGGGACTCGAACCCGCGACAGCCTGCTTGGGAAGCAGGTACTCTACCAACTGAGTTACCCCCGCACCATTCGCTTGTGGCCCGATTGTAGCAGATGGCCGGGGTAGGGGCAAGATGAGTGGTGGCCTGCAACTGTTCGGGATCGAGATGGCCCGATTAAGTGCGTCACCGCCATCACGCTAGAGCGCTCCACAGCGGCCGACCACAATGTGATATGTGGCGCAGGCTGACTCCTGGCTGGCATGGAAGTTGCATCTACGCGCCACGAGAAGGAGGCGCCAGCGGTGCAGGCGCCGGTCAGGTAGGAGTCTTCAGCAGATTTCTCCAGAAAGGAGTAGGGCATGAGCGCCTGGGTGTGGATTCTCCTCATCCTGGTTATTGTGTTGCTCGTCATCATTGCGTGGCTGGTCGTTACGCGGCGCCGATCTGAGCAACTACGCGCCGGTTTCGGACCGGAATATCAGCGCGCTGTGGCCGAACGCGGCGATCGGCGGCACGCCGAGTCAGAGCTCGCCGCGCGCCAGGAGCGGGTCGAGGCGCTCCATATCCGGCCATTGCCGCCAGCAGACCGCGAGCGATTTGCGACCGATTGGCACACTGCGCAGGCGCATTTCGTTGACGATCCGGGAAGCGCAATCCAGGATGCGGACCACCTCGTCGCTGAGGTCATGCAAGCCCGCGGCTATCCGGTCGGTAAGTTTGAGCAACGCGCCGCCGACATCTCGGTCGATCACCCGGACGTCGTCGAGCACTATCGCGCCGCCCATCAAATCGCCGAGACCAACGGGCGCGGCGAGGCCAATACGGAGGATCTGCGGCAGGCGATGGTTCACTACCGGGCGCTCTTCGAGGAGCTGCTTGGGACGCGCGAACAGAAGCCGAAGGAGGTACGATCGTGAGTGAACAACACGAACAGCCCGGACTGAGCACCGCCGATATGGTCGCGGCCAGTGAAATGCGCCCACAAAAAGAACCCGACACGACCGCGATGAGCGAACCAGGTACGCCAGCGAATGCGGCGCGACCACCCGCCCCCAATGCTGCCGCTGATCACCCGGCAGCCCCGGAGGAAGCGGCATCGCTGCTGGCGGAGGACGAAGCGCAAGATTTCCGGTCACGGTGGGACACCGTCCAGACCGGTTTTGTGGACGAACCCCGGCGGTCGGTCGAGCAGGCCGATGCGCTCGTCGCCGAGGTGATGCAGCGCCTGGCCAAGCTCTTCGCCGACGAACGCGGCCAGCTTGAGGCGCAGTGGGGCCGTGGCGAGGACGTCTCCACCGAAGACTTACGGGTAGCGCTACGGCGTTATCGGGCATTTTTTGATCGGCTACTCTCAGTGTAGACCGGCCGACACGCAACAGCGCCTCGGGTGCGGTATGCAGCTGTAGCGATACCACGCGACGAGGCCATTCCACAGCCCTCCCTGGTCTGCGCTCGCGCGCTGGACTGTGCGGCAGATGCAAGGCGATGAAATGGCCTCGTCGCGTTCGAGAACGAATCCTCACAGCATCTTCCCAGGATAGGGACAATCTGGGCGGGCCGCGTTGTACAATTTTTCCATGAGCACGCCGCCAGCCCCGCCGCCCATCATCACCTTGCTCACCGACTTCGGCACGCGCGGTATCTATGCCGGGGTGCTGCACGGTGTTATCGCGCGCCTCTGTCCCGGCGCGACGGTGGTTGACCTGACGCACGAGGTCACACCACAGGCCATCCGCGAGGGCGCGTTTCTCCTCTCCGCCGCCTATCACTATTTCCCGCCGGAGACGGTCCACGTCGCGGTCGTAGACCCCGGTGTCGGCACCGCGCGGCGGGCCATCGCGCTCGCTGTGCCCGGCGTCGGACGCTTCATCGGCCCGGACAACGGCCTGTTCACCCCCATTCTAGAAGCGCACGTCGAGGTCGCCGCGCGGCAGATCACCAGTCGAGCCTTCGGGCATGGCGGCGCGGTCAGCAACACGTTTCATGGGCGCGATATCTTCGCCCCGGCGGCGGCGGCGCTGGCGGGCGGCGCGGCGTTCACGGTGATCGGGCCGGCGCTCGACCGCGCCAGCCTCGTCCGGCTGCCCGACTTCTGGGCGACCTGGGAGACGCGCGCCGCGCTGGGCGGCGTCGTGCGCGGCAAGGTGGTGCATATTGACCGCTTCGGCAACCTTATCACCAACATTCGCCGCGACCTCTTCGCCGCGCTGCCGCCCACCGCGCTCGCCGCCGCGCGCGTGCGGACGCGCCACCACGACTGCGCGGGCATCGCCACCACCTATGGCGAGCAGCCGCCGGGCACAATTGTCGCCCTCTTTGGCAGCGCCGGTGTGCTGGAAATCGCGCGCGTCAACGGCCGAGCCGACCGCACGCCGCGCGGCCAGCTCATCGCGCTCGGCCTGCCGGTCGAGGTAACCGTCGGCTGAGTGCGGAATAGGACGAGAACCGCCAAGACGCCAAGAAGACGCCAAGAGCGCCAAGAACGAAAAGGATATACAGAACCCTTGGCATGCTTGGCGTTCCCTTTGTGCCTTGGCGGTTTCTCATTCTGCCCGTGCCGGCTGTACCCCTCGCTATCAGGGCTGGTATGGCGCCTCGCCGTCAATGTCACCGACAAACTCGGGCAGGTTGGTGTGCCCAAGCAGCTGGCGAATCGCCAGGTTTTCCCCGGTGTGATACCAGTAGTGGTAGGTGACGCGCAGGAGCAGCGTGCCGGCGGTGAACTCGAACTGCCCCGGATTGAGGATATGCGTCACCAGCAGTTGCTCGGTGGTCAGCGTGTCGAGCAAGGGATCGGTGAGCCGCGCGATCGTCTCCCATGCCTCCCACATCTCCGCGAGCGGCGGCGTAGTGGCCGGCTGACCGTAGCCGACCAGCTCGTTCAGCTGGGGCAGCGGCGTCTGCCCGTGCAGGCGCGTGAGCCAGTAGCGTTGCTCCTGCCAGGCCAGGTGGCCGACGTTCCAGCTGATACAGTTCATCGGCAAGAACCGGCGGCGGGCTTCATCAGCGCTCAACCCGGCCAGCCCGCGCCGGAACTCGCTACGCGCAAAGCGCAATTGGACAACCAGTGGATGCGTCACGTTCGCCCTCCTCCTACGTTCCCCATACCGCCGTGACGACCGCTCTTCTCCCCAGCATACGCGCGAAAGCGGGCGAAAACCGTCCGCATTGGAGCGTGTGGAGTGCGGAATGTGGAGTGTGGAATAGGGCACGGAGTAGGTGCGCTGGTCTGGCGGGTCTGGACACCCCGATAGGGTGAAGAAATCTGTGCTCCACCGTCGTAGGCGATGCTACCAGCCTTTCCAGCCGCCAGTGCGCGGAGCGCACTTCGTCAGGCGCAGCCTGTCCAGCACGGGATTTCAACCCCGCGCCCCTCCCGCCAGGCTCCTACGCCCCACTCATCACGCGTCTTGTCCCCCGCCACCCGCCCTGCTACAATACTGGAGTCGGGATGCGATCCGGGCTGGTTGGATGTACGTGCCAGCCCGGCAGTGTGGCGGGATTTTGACCGTGGCTATCCTCCTCACCAGCGTACCGGCCGTTCTCGATTGACCGCCCCTGGTTCGAGATCGGCGCATCGGTAAGAGTCCAGGCGGGGGCGGCACAGCCGAAGCCAGGCACGCCCGTGCCGGCAGCGGTGTTGGTGTCGCATATCTGCCAGCAGCAAGGCCCCAATCCCGACAGTCTCCGCAAGCCGTTTCACGCCGTGAACGAACCGGGCGGATTGTGGCCGCGCCGGGCCTTGACGTGACGCGCGTGGCGGCGCGGAGTTTGCAACAGGAATAGGGCGAGGATACGACCATGCCGGCAACCATTTTGACCGTCAGTGAACTGGAAAAACGCTACGTCAGCGACCTGATCTTCTCCGACGTCTCCTTTCAGGTCAGCGAAAACGAGCATATCGGCGTCGTCGGGCCGAACGGCGCCGGCAAGTCCACGTTGCTGAAGATTATCGCGGGGATCGAATATCCCAGCGCCGGCAGCGTCGCGCCGTTGCGCGGCCTGCGGATTACCTATCTGCCGCAAGAAGCGCGCTTCGAGAGCGACCGCACTGTCCGCGCAGAAGCCCTCACCGTTTTCGCGCCGCTCTTCGCGCTGCGCGAGCGGATGACGGAAATCGAGCACGCGCTCGGCACGACAACCGACGACCAAGCGCTCGAACAACTTATGGCCGACTACGACGCGGCCTCGCTCTCCTTCGAGACAGGCGGTGGCTACGACATTGACCATCGCACCGACGCGGTGCTGCACGGCCTCGGCTTCGACGAGTCGAACTGGGACATGGCCGTACCGACCCTCAGCGGCGGTCAGAAGACCCGCGTGGCGCTCGCTAAGGCGCTGCTCGAAGCGCCGGACCTGCTGCTGCTTGATGAGCCGACTAACCACCTCGACCTCGCCGCGCTCGAATGGTTGGAGAACTTCCTCAGCACGTATCGTGGCGCCTATATCGTCGTCTCCCACGACCGCTACTTCCTCGACCGCGTGACGACACGCACGCTCGATCTGGCCTTCGGCCAGCTGGAGGACTACCCGGCCGGCTACGGACGCTATCTGGTGCTGCGCGAGGAGCGGATGGCGCGGCGACTCAAAGAATACGAGGCGCAGCAGGAGTTCATCGCGCGCACGGAGGAGTTCATTCGCAAGTACAAGGCGGGCCAGCGTTCGAAGGAGGCGCGCGGCCGTGCGACCCGCCTGGCGCGTATGGAGCGCCTAGAGCGCCCGCGTGAGGCCGACAAGCTGAAACTCGCCATCGCCGCCGATCTGCGGAGCGGCCGGGTCGTGCTTGGCACAGACCGCCTGCGTATCGGCTATCGCAGCGGCGGGCGTGAGCTGGAACTGCTGCGGACGCCGGAACTGGAGATCGAGCGCGGCGACCGCGTGGCGCTGATCGGGCCGAACGGCGGCGGCAAGACGACGCTGCTGCGAACGCTGCTCGGCGAAGCGCCGTCGCTGACCGGCAAGTTTTACTTCGGCACGAACGTCCGTCCCGCCTATTACGCGCAGGGGCACGATAGCCTGGTGCTCGACCGCACGGCGCTCGAAACGATTCTAGACGACTACCCGATGGCGGAGGAGTCGGCGCGCACGCTGCTGGGGCGCTTCCTCTTCACCGAAGACGACGTCTTCAAGCAGGTCGCGGCGCTCTCCGGCGGCGAGCGGAGCCGGCTGGCGCTGGCGAAACTGACGCTGGCGCGGGCGAATTTTCTGATTCTCGACGAGCCGACGAACCACCTCGACATCAACGCGCGCGAGGCGCTGGAGGACGTGCTCGACGAGTACGACGGCACCATGCTCTTCGTCTCGCACGACCGCTACTTCATTGACAAGCTCGCGACCCAGGTCTGGGCCATCGCGGAACGGAACGACCGGCCCACGATCGTGCCGTACCTGGGCAACTACACCGATTATCTCCGCGTGGCGGGCAGCGGCGGACGCGAGAGCCAGCGCGCCGAGAAGTCGCCCGCGCGTGAACCGGTCCAGGCGCCGCGCGAAGCGCCCACTGCCGCGCCGGCCGCCATGGCGACGAATGGGGCAAGCGCTACGGCCAGCAGCCACGATGATCGCCGGGCGCGTGGTGGCGAAGAACGCCGCCGGCGCGAACGGCAGAAGCAACTGACGGAGACGGAAAAGCAGATTAGTGCCTGGGAAGAACGGCTCAACCGGCTCGCCGACGACATGACCGCCGCGGGCGCTGACGGACGCACCGGCGACCTCACCAGGCTGGGCCAGGAATACGAACGCCTGCACGAGCAACTGGAGGGGCTGTACGCCCGCTGGAGCCAGTTGACCGCCGAGTTAGACGAACTGGCCGCTGCGGGCGTCGGGGCGTAGGCGACGGTCCAACCGAAGGAATCACGATGCCGGCTGACACCAGTCAGCCGGCTTCCTCATGCGGATTGAGAGACGACGGCTCACTTGATACTTCGTCCCCCTGGCCTGCGTTTGACAGATGATACGCGGTGCGCGATCTACTATGAGGTACTCGCGGATGCCCGTGGACAAAGCAGAGGGCGCACGTATTGCGCCAGGGAGGCAGGTCATGACGATGCCGGAACATGTGGTCGCCACGGTCGCTGACTTGATCGCCGCCACAAAGGATGCAAGCGCCCGTCAGATTGTCGTTCGAGGTGAACTGGTCGAAGCGCCCAGTCTGCGCCTTGCTCGGGGACAATCCCTGCTCGGCGAGGACGATCACGCGGGAATCAGTTTTGCATCTGGGACCGATGGTCTACAACTGTCCTCAGATAACCGGCTGCAAAACATTCGCCTGCATACCGCGCCGGAAAAGCGCGCGATCTTCAACGACACGAGCGTGGACAGCCTCGGGCAAATCGAGTTGCGCGATGTGACCACCACCGGCCGGGTCCAGCTGCTCGCGCGCGATCAGGTGCGTGGGGGCCATGTTGACGTGAACGGTCTGGATATCGTGGCGGCAGACGCGCGTGGCGAGAGCGACCGGCCACACGGCTATGGCGTCGCGGTCATTCAGGGCGCGTTCACCCTCTGGAATATGCAACCTGACGAGGATGTGGTCGTCAGCGCGGACCTTGTCGGCCTGTCGGCGGGCCGCAGCGGCGCGCCGGTGCTCGGCAGCGGCATTTTCGTGAGCGGCGCTGGCGACACTGGCGGGCGCCTGGTGGTGCGCCGCCTGGAAACCAACGCGGTGTATAGCGACGGCAAAATTGCCCCCGGCACGCCGGACCAGATCACCGGCGGCGTCTTTACCGTCTACGGCGCCTATGTGACGCTGGTCAGGAATCATGGGCCGGTCGTTACCTATGGCGTGAATGACATGGTGCTGGACAACTGGGGGAATGTCGATCGCTGGGTGGCCGAGGAACCCATCACGTCCTACGGCCCGAGCGGCATTGGCTTCGTCAATTTCGGGGTGGTCAACGATCTGGCGGTGAATGCGCCGATCGAAACCTTCGGCCGAGGGGCGCGCGGTTTCAATGTCTATACCGGCACCGTGAACGTCGCGACGTTCGATCGCGTGACGACCCACGGTGATGGCTCCGTGGGTATTCAGATTAGCCAACCGATTGGGCGGTTGGCCGTGCGGCGCGGCATCGAGACATTTGGCGGCACCGGACCATCACTGGTCAAAGGCGTGGTCATTACCCTGTCCGCGATCGCGCTCAGTGTCAAACCAGGCGGCTCGGCGCGGGAAATTGCGATCGCTGGCGGCCTGAAGACGAACGGTCCAGGCGTAGCCCCCATCGAGCAACACGGCACAATTGAATCATTGCAGGTGACTGGTGGGATAAGCGCGGCGGGCGGCGGCTTCGACACGATTTGAAGGCGATCGGACACAGGGTGAACACCTCGTCCCGGCGACGACGGCGGGTCGGTTTGCCGTCGCGTTCGCCTGGACGACCGCGCGGGCCGTACACGCACGGCCCGCGCCGGGCGGGTTCACCAGCGCACGCTCAGACAGTGCGGCGGCCGGCGATCAGGTTGTAGATCACGACGATAATCGCGATGATCAGCAAAATATGAATGAACCCGCCCAGATGAGCAACGAAAAATCCAAGCAGCCACAAGATGAAGATGATGACCGCGACTGTCCAAAGAATGCCGACCATGCTGTCTCCCTCGCTCCGAATCCCGCCACGCGCGCCGCGCGGTGTTGCTGCCCTCTAACGCAAACACCGTGCCGCGCTCGGGAGTTGAGCGTACTCAGGCGGGGAGTAGGCGCTGGATCGCGCCGGGCAGGTCGCGCAGGGAGCGCACCAGCGCATCAGCCGACTGTTGCAGCATCAGGTTGCGGTCTTCGGGGTCGCGCGACGCCGTGACCCAGCGGACCGCGCCGGAGTAGTACAGCACGACCTGTCGGCCAGCGCCGCGCGCCAGACCCTGAATCGCCGCCGAACCGGCGTCCATGTCGGCGCCGTCGCCCAGCGTGACAACGACATCGGCGCCGAGCGCCGCCGCGATATCGGCGTGGGTGGCGTTGCCAAGTTCCTGGCCGGTCGCCTCGTAGCGCCGGGCGATAGTCACATCGCAGGGCAGGCCAGCGTCGTGCAGGACGCGCAGGGCTTCCGTGCCAAGCAGGCGCTGCCACTCATACAGCCCGCCGCCAAACTCCAGGTGGACGCGCGGACGCGCGCCGGAGGGGGTCGCTTCCGGCAGGGGGTGCATGAACTGGCCGGGGGCGCGCACCAGCTCGCTGCCGGCACTCGCCAGCCGTTCCTGCAACGCGGTGATGCCAGTATCTTGCGCGCGGCGGTAGAGCCGCCGGCGGTCGCCCGCGCCCAGCGTGGGCAGGGTCGCCTCTTTGAGAATGGCCGGGGCGATGGCGCAGATGACCGGGTCGAGTGGATAGACCCACTCCCAGGGGTCGTAGCGATAGTCAATGAAGTCGTTGACCACCGGCATAATTGGTCGCCCCAACGCCGCCGCGTAACCGACCTCGAAGCAGACGCCGCTGTCCTTCTGCGGGTCATTGAGCAGCGCGACGACTGCGTAACTGCGCCGGATGGCGGTGATGTCCAGCTGGTAAATTTGCTCCGTCACCAGCCCGGCATCGCTCAGCTCGGGGTCAATCGCCTCGTTGCTGTCGCGAAACGGCAGGAAGGCCAAGTTGCCCGCTGACCGCAAGCCCTGCTCCGCTAGACCCCGGCGAATGCCGCGCACCAGCGCTTCCTCCGCCGCCGCGCTCAGCATCCGGCCGGCATAGTCAAAGAGTTTGGTCGCGATATAGACCGGCGCTTGCCCGGCCGCCAGCGTGGCCGGATCGGGCCGCCACAATTCTCCGCTCATCCACTCTCCATATCATCACGCAAAACGATCAGTCAAAAAGGGTCAGCCTGCCCGCGCCCCGCGCGAGGCATCGCCTAATGCTACTGGAATGAGGCAGGCATGGCTAGTGGGGAGGCAGCCCTCACCCCTACCCCTCTCCCGTGGCCACGGGAGAGGGGGAATCCCAACCAGCTCACAGGCAGGTCCCCCTCGCCCGTAGGGCGGGAGAGGGGGCCAGGGGGTGAGGGCTGCTACACCACCCGGCTATTAAACCCTTCTTCTTTCAGCATACGGAGAACCATCTGTCCGTGCTCATGGTCGCGCACTTCCAGCGTCAGGTCGAGTTCGGCTTCCATCACCGACAGGTTCGACCCCAGCCGGTGATGCTCGACGTCAATAATGTTCACCGACTGGTTGGCGAGCACGGTCGCGATCGCCTGGAGCATACCGGGGCGGTCGGTCATCAGCGTGCGGACGCGCAGGTGTCGCCCGGCGGCGTCGAGACCGCTCTGGATAATCCGGTGCATCATATTCAGGTCTATATTACCGCCACTGACAATGACGCAGGCCGGCCAGGCCGGCACGGTGACGCGGCCGGCCAGCAGCGCGGCCAGCGCGGCGGCTCCCGCCGGTTCGGCGATCGTCTTGGCGCGCTCCATCAGCAGCACCACCGCCTGGGTGATAGCGGTATCGCTGACGGTCACGACATCGTCCACGTACCGCTGAATGAGCGGGAAGGTGAGCTCGCCGGGGGTGCGGGTCGCCAGGCCGTCCGCGATGGTATTCAGGGTTTGCAGAGGACCATGATAGCGCTGGTGGTAGGCCAGGTAGGTCGCGTTCGCGCCGGCCGCCTGCAC
The DNA here is from genome assembly GCA_035763465.1 of Thermomicrobiales bacterium. Taxonomy (GTDB): domain Bacteria; phylum Chloroflexota; class Chloroflexia; order Thermomicrobiales; family CADCWN01; genus DASUBC01. Next base: position 2,023 of record DASUBC010000066.1, on the reverse strand, counting down.
GCCAATGACCTTGATGTCCGGCCGCAGTTGCCTGGCCGCTGCCGCGACGCCGGCGATCAGGCCGCCGCCGCCAATCGGCACGATCAAGGTGCCAGCATTCGGGCAATCGGCCAGGATTTCGAGCGCGACCGTGCCCTGCCCGGCCATGACCGCCGGGTCGTCGAAGGGCGGCACATAGGTCAGCCCTTCGACGCGGACCAGTCGCAGCGCCTCGGCCTGCGCGTCGTCGAAGACATCGCCGTGCAGGATGACCCGCGCGCCGTAGCTCCGCGTAGCGGCGACTTTCGTCAGCGGCGCGGGCCGCGGCATCACGATCGTCGCTGGCACGCCGGCTTCCGACGCCGCCACCGCGACGCCCTGCGCGTGGTTGCCCGCCGAGGCGGCGATTACGCCGCGCCGCCGGACCTCATCCGGCAGCGTGAGAATGCGATTCAGCGCGCCGCGAATCTTATACGCCCCGGTGCGCTGCGCGTTTTCATATTTCAGCCAGACTTCGCCCCCGCCAAGTTTGGAGAATGTGCGCGACGGCAGGCAGGGCGTGTGATGCACCTTCCCCGCGATGCGATTGGCGGCGGCCTGCACCTCCGCCAGCGGTAAATCAGTCTGCGTTTCCTGTTCCGGCAATGACGCGCTCATCGTGACCCGCTCGGCTCCTTCCCGCTCTGTCCTGTTGACCATCGGGAAGCATAGCAGGCCGGCTATCGTCTGGCGACCTGTGCAAGTCGGGCAGTCGGGCAGTGGGTTGAGGCCGACACGATGGCTGAATGCGGGCGCGATGCTGCTGCGAGGTGGCGCCGAATGAATTCGGCGCGAAGGGCGGCTGCGCCGCCACGAAGTCCCTCCGCGACCGAGGCGGGTCAACCCGTTTGGCTATTATGCAGCCCCGGTGTTGTCCTGAACCCAGTCCCCGCGCACGGGAACTTCGTGGACGCAGCCCCTAGCGCCGACTTTGGTCGGCGGCTGCCCACATTGGCGCCGCGCCCATATTCAGGCGCGGCGCCAATATGCCTCGCCTGCTCGTCTCGTCAGGCGCCCGCGTGCGCCTGCTCCCCCTGCGCCAGGGCGGCGAGGATTGACTGCACGAGCGCCCGGGCCGATGCGGCGCTCAGTTCGAGCGCCACCCGCGTCGGCGCGCCATCGGCCGCGTTGACGAAGTCAATGTTGAGGCTGTGGTCGAATGGCGCGTGGTACGGGTGGTCGTAGTAGATGGTGGCCCGATCCACCGCCATCCAGCCGGTTGGCCCCTTCGCGCTGCCCTCGACCGCTACCTGCTCGGTGATGTAACTGCACATAACGGCGCTCCTTCAGTCGGCCACCGCAGCAGCGGCAGAGACGCGCAGATACTGCTCATAGAAAGCGAAGACTTTGCCCCAAGCGTCGGTCGCCTGCGCCGGCCGGTAGGCTGGGCGATCAACTGCGAAGAAGCCGTGTCCCGCGCCGTCGTAGCGGTGAAATTCGTAGGTCTTGCCATGCTGCTTGAGCACGTCCTCCGTGCGATTGACCTGATTGACGTCGGGGTTGCCGTCGTCGTTGCCGAAGATGCCGAGCAATGGGCAGCCGAGGTCGGCCGTCAACTCAATCGGCGCGACCGGCCGTTTCTCGGAAAGCTGGGCGGGGTCGTCAACAATCACGCCGCCACCCCAGCAGTCCACGGCGGCGTCTACATCCGGCAGGCGGCAGGCGACCAAATAGGTATGGCGACCGCCCGAACAGAAGCCGATTACCCCGATCTTGCCGTTCGCGTACGGCTGGGCGCGCAGGAATTGCATTGCGCCGGCGACGTCCCCGACGACCTGGTCATCGGCAACCCCACCGGCGGCGCGGGCGCGGGCCGCGACATCGTCCGGACTGCCAGGCCCTAGCCGGGAGTAGAGGTGGGGGCTGATCGCCGCATAGCCGTGCTGGGCGAACTTGCGCGCCACCTCGCGCGTCCATTCGTCCCACCCCGGCATATGGTGAATGACGACGACGCCTGGGAATGGACCAGCCCCCAGCGGCCGGGCGTAATAGGCCGCGATGTCGT
>DASUBC010000065.1:0-3359 GCA_035763465.1 Thermomicrobiales bacterium | reverse complement strand
CGGCATCATGCTCGACCTCTCGCACCTCAACGAGCAGGGCTTCTGGGACATCGCCAAACTCTCGGACGCGCCGCTGGTCGCCACGCACTCGAATGTCCACGCGCTCTGCCCATCGCCGCGCAACCTGACTGATAAGCAACTGGACGCGATCTGTGACTCGGACGGCATGGTCGGCTTGAACTTCAACTCAGGCTTCCTGCGCGAAGATGGCCGGCCCGACCCGGACGTGCCGTTGACGACGATGGTGGCCCACATTGATTATCTGGTCGAGCGCATCGGCATTGACCGTGTCGGCTTCGGCTCCGACTTCGACGGCGCGCTGATGCCAACGGAATTGAAGGACGTCTCGGGCCTGCCGCGCCTGCTCGCCGCCCTGCTCGCCGCCGGCTACGACGCCGCCGCGCTTCGCAAACTGGCGCACGAGAACTGGGTGCGCGTGCTGCGGAAGACGTGGAAGTGAGATGAGTCGGGCAGACGGACAGACGGGCAGTCGGGCAGTCGGTTCGCCTCAGCACGGTGCCTACCTGTTGGCGCAGCGCCAGCCCAGCGCGCTGTCCGACTGCTCGACTGCCCGTCTGCCCGACTTGGAGGAACAATGGCGTACTTTCTGGCGAAGACTGAGCCTGGAACCTATTCGATTGGCGATCTGGAGCGTGATGGCGAGACGGTGTGGGACGGCGTGAAAAACGCTGCGGCGCTCCTGGCGATCAGGGCGATGCAACCCGGCGACATCGTGCTGATCTACCACAGCGGCGGCGAGTCGGCGATCGTTGGGACAGCGGAGGTGATCTCGAAGCCGCGTCCCGATACGAATGTGCCGAAGAGCTGGGTGGCGGATGTGCGCTATCGTGGGCGGGTCGCGCCGCCAGTCACGCTGCGCCAGGTGAAGGAGAGCGGCAAGTTTGCCGACTTCGCGCTGGTGCGCCAGAGCCGGCTCTCGACGATGGCCGTGCCCCAGGCGTTTATTGACTGGCTGCGCTCAGAGCACGGCGCGGCGATTCCGTAATCCGCGCCTGGGACACCGAGATTAGCCCTCGTACAACCCCTCGCCGGTGGCAATGGCGTGGATATAGTCGGCGACGTAATGCCGCTCGTCCACGCCGTCTATCACCATGCTCTCGGCGATGTCCACCATGTGGGGCGCGATGTCGTGGAGTTCCTGAATAACCGGGCGCGCGTTCCGCGACGCCGCGCTCGGGTCGGTGACGAACGCGAAGAGCGCGTCGGTCAGCGCCGTCTCGTTCACGACCTGGATGCGGACGAACTGGTTCGGCATGGGCATGACCTTTCTTGATTGGGTCGCAAGTCATAGAGCGCGAATACTCGCGCGCAACGCGCAATCCGCAGAAATTGTACCGCGTCATTCAGCAGACCTTCAGCCTTGCCCAAGAGACCTGCGACCTGTAGACCTGTGACCTGCGACCTCATCAGTTGATGCGCTTCTCCCGCCCAGCCCACTCGCGCTCGCGCAGGACGAACTTCTGCACCTTGCCGGTGGAGGTTTTCGGCAGGTCGCCGAACGCGACGGCAACGGGGCACTTGTAGTGGGCGAGCAGGTTGCGGCAGTGTTCGATAATGTCCGGCTCGGTGGCGGACTGGCCGGACTTGAGCGTCACGAAGGCTTTCGGACGCTCGCCCCACCGGTCGTCGGGGATGGCGACGACGGCGCATTCCAGCACGGCGGGATGCTTGGCGATCGCCTGCTCGACCTCGATGGTGGAGATGTTCTCGCCGCCGGAGATGATGATGTCTTTTTTGCGGTCGCGCAGTTCGATCGCGCCGTCCGGGTGCCAGACGGCAATGTCGCCCGAATGAAACCAGCCGCCCCGAAAGGCGTCGGCGGTGGCGGTCTCGTTGGCGAAGTAGCCCTTCATCACGATATTGCCGTGCATGACGACTTCGCCCTGCGTCTGGCCGTCGTGCGGCACATCGCCCATTTCCTCGTCCACCACGCGGACAAGGTCGGCGAGCACATTGCCTTGCCCTTGGTGCGACAGCAGGCGGGCGCGCTCGTCGGCGGGCAGAGAAGACCACTCCGCGAGTGGCTCGCGAATGGTGATCGGACCATAGGTCTCGGTGAGGCCATAGACGTGGAAGGCGCGCAGGTTGAGCGCGTCGAGTTGCGCCAGCAGCGTTGGGGAGGGCGGCGCGCCCGCAACACAGAGGGTGATCGGCCGGTCGAGCCGGTGGGCGCTGGGAGCGTTGACGATGCTGATCTGCACGGTCGGCGCGCCGCAGTAGTGCGTGACGCCCTGCGTGTCGAACGCCTGCCAGATGGCCGCCGGGTCAACTTTTCGCAGGCAGATGTTCGTGCCGGCGACCGCCGCCACCGACCAGGGGAAGCACCAGCCGTTGCAGTGGAACATCGGCAATGTCCAGAGGTAGACGCTGTCGAAGGTCATGCTCGCTTCGATGACGTTGGCGAGCGCGTTCAGATAGCCACCGCGATACGTGAACATCACGCCCTTCGGCCCGCCGGTCGTGCCGGAGGTGTAGTCAATCGCGATGGTCTCCTCTTCGTCCGCCAGCCATGAGGTGACCGGCTCCGCCGAGGCCGACGCCAGAAAATCCTCGTAGGGGTCGCCCGGTGCGCCGGTATCATCAATGCGGATGAACGGCAGGTCACCTAGGTCGAGCGGGGCGACCGTGGGCAAGAGTTCGGCGTCCACGAAGAGATACCGCGCGCCGCAGTGCTGGAGGATGTAACCGACCTCGGTGGTGTTGAGGCGCGTGTTGATGGCGACGAGCACGCCGCCCGCCGCCGGCACGCCGAAGTGGGCATCAAGGAGCGCGGGCGTATTCGGACAGAGGAAGGCGACACGGTCGCCCTTTTGCAGTCCTGCCGCGCGCAGGCCATTCGCCAGCCGGTCCACGCGCTCGGCGAATTCGCGCCAGGTGTAGCGCCGGTCGCCGTGCATGATGGCGGTCTTGCCGGGGAAGATATAGGCGCTACGCCGAAGAAAACTGACCGGCGTCAGTTCCGAGCGGAATACTTTTTCGGTGCTAATCCCCTGATCGGCTGACATATGCCCTCCCATTGTCGGTACAAGTACAGCGCCGTTACCGGCCATGAGCCGGCTGGGAGATAGGCTGACTCCGTGCCATCACAGTAGCATGGGCGTGACGCCTGGTAAAGTGCCGCCTGTACAGGGTTGTGCTGCGGGCCGAACTACAGCGGAGAAGATAGCGCCCGCGGCGAAACGCCGTCTGCTGGTCAAGCGTCTGTGTAGGGGGCGTATGCTATACTTTTGCTAGTCATACGTGCTCCGCGCCGGGCGCCGGCGCGTCACCGCGACGACGAATGAGTGAAGGTCATGCCCACCGGGTTTCTCAATTCCCTCTGGATTATCCCCATTCTT
>DASUBC010000064.1:0-7520 GCA_035763465.1 Thermomicrobiales bacterium | reverse complement strand
TGGCCGCATACCCGCGATGCAGCGCCATTTCGACATTGAGAGTCGCGTGCAAGAACTCGGCGAACCGCGCCATGCCGTCCAGCGTCATCCCTTTCGCAACCGCCAGCGCCAGTACCCGGCTATATTCGATCAGGAAGATGTAGTCTTGCTCAATATAGAAGCGAAACCGCTCGACCGGCAGCGTGCCGTCGCCAATACCGCGCACGAAGGGATGCTGGTGAATCCGCGCGAAGGTCGGCGCGTAGCGATTCTGCAATTCACGCGCAAAGCCCATCTGGCCTCTCCTGGTTGAACACTGTTCGCAAGCCTGGCTGACGTTACCAAGCGCCGTGCTGACTAGCAAGCCTGCCGGTACGGTTAGCGAGGTTGCGCCAGTCTCTTTACTCGCAAATAGCGGCTCGCTACCTGCGTCTGATAGTTCCTACATTACTCTGGTGCAGCCGGCAATAAATCAACTTCCCTTTCGTTCTCTGTGCTCTCTGTGTCCTCTGTGGTAAACCCCTTCCCTCATGTGCTGCCCTCAATCCCAGCCATCGAGTACAATTCCCGCTCGGGAGCGTAGTTAGGCAATGATGGCGTGGGCAACTTGGTGAAGGCAACCGACCAGAGCGAGACCGCCACGACAAGCGAGAGGGCTGAGGCGAGCGACGCGGCGGCGCGTGAAGCGCGGCTGGCGGCGCTGGTTGACCAGTGGACCGCGCATATGCGCTGGCGCGGCGATTTTGCGGCCTGGCGCGAGCGCCGGCTCTGGCAGGAACGCTACCAGGCCGATCGGTTGCGGCAGTTGCGGGACTTCTGCGAGCCACTGACGGGTCAGCGCGTGCTCGACCTCGGCTGCGGCATGGGCGGGTTAGTGGTGGCGCTGCGCCAGGCGGGAGCGCGGGCAATCGGGCTGGAGCCGAACCGGGCCTATGGCGCGATCTGCCAGTTACGTGCGGCGCGCCATGGGCTGATGCTGCCCGTTGTCACTGCGACCGGCGAAGGATTGCCTTTTTCCGACCGCTCGTTCGATCTGGTCATCTGCCTGGATGTGCTGGAACACGCCGAGAGCCTGGAGCTGACGCTGGCCGAGATCGCGCGTGTGCTGGCGCCCGGCGGTCAGGCGATCGTCACCGCGACGAATCGCTTCGTCTTCCGCGACCCACACTACCACCTGCGCGGCATCAACTGGCTGCCGCGCCCGCTGGCGGAAGCGCTCATCCAGCGGCGCGGCCGGGGCAAGGACGCCGCTGCGTTCGCCGACCGGCAGGCGCTCTCCGCGATGCACTACGTCACCTACCGGCGCTTCGCCGCGCGCTGCCGGGCGCTCGGATTCAGGGTCACCGATGTGCGCGAACAGCGCATCCTGACAGGCCAATTCGCCGCCCACACTCGCTTTGCCCGCCTTATCGCACCCCTGCGCCGCCTCGGGCTGGCCCAGCCTGCCTACCGCGTCTACCGCGCCCTCTTCCTGGGAACATTCGAGGTGCATTTGCGGAAACTGCGGAGTGCGGAGTGCGGAGTGCGGAGTGCGAATGCTAGCGAGGGGGTGGAAGCATGAAAGTGCTCGAAGCCCCGGCTGTTGAGTCAGTCGCCACTAATCCGCAATCGCCATCGGCAAGCGGGTTCCCGGTCCGCAATCCGCATTTGCGTGTTGCGTTGTACAACGTCACGACCACCACCAAGCTCGGCGGTGTGGAGACGTTCGTCTGGGAGCTGGCGCGGCACCTGGCGTCGGCGGGGCTGGCGGTGGACGTGATCGGCGGGCAGGCGGGCGGCGGGCTGGCCGGCACACCGGGGCCGGGCGTGCGCGTGCGGCGGGCGCCGTTCGTGCGGCGCGAGTGGCTGCGGCGCGTGCCGCTCCTCAGCCGGCAGTATGGGCTGACCAAACTGCTTGAGCGACTCACGTTCAACGCGACGACGCTGCCCTGGCTGCTGCGCGGCGACTACGATCTCCTGCATATCCAGAAGCCGTTTGACTTGCCGGTGGGTGCGCTGGTGCGCCGACTGACCGGCGGGCGCACACGCCTGGTCTTCGGCTGCCACGGCCGCGATTTCTACGCGGGCGATCGCCGATTCACCCGCGCGGTGGACATCGCGGTCTCGTGCAGCGCGACAAACGCCGCCGAAATCGCCGGCCACTATGGGTTGACGCCGCGCGTTGTCTACAATGGAATCAACCTGGATCGTTTCCAGCCACAATCGCCCGATGCGCCGGCGGTGCGCGCATTGCGTGACCGACTGACCGGCGGCATTGCGCGGCCGGTACTGCTGCTCGCTGGGCGGCTGGTGCGCTGGAAAGGCGCGGAGTACGCGATCGCGGCGCTGGCCGCCGCGCAAACAATGCCCGCGCCGATGCTCGTGCTCGCTGGCGACGGGCCATATCGCGCGACGCTGGAGCGGCTGGCGACGGAACTGGGCGTGCGCGACCGCGTTCTGTTTCTGGGCAACTGGCCCTACGAGCAGATGCCGGACCTGCTGGCGGCGGCGGATATTGTGCTCGGCATGAGTTTTGTCAACGAGACGTTCGGCATCAGCCTGTGCGAGGCGCTGGCCTGCGAGCGCCCGGTGATCGCCAGCGACTTCGGCGGCTTCCGCGAAGTCGTGCGCCCTGGCGAAACCGGTCTACTCGTGCCGCCCCAGAATCCCGTTGCGCTCGCCGCCGCGATTGACACATTACTCGCCGACCCCGCGCGCCGCGCCGCCTTCGGCGCCGCCGGCCGCCGCGATGTCGCCGCGCGCTTCTCCTGGAACGCGGTGGTGGGGCGGGTGCTGGCGGCCTACGACGAGGCGCTGAATGGTCGTTCCATAGCGGAGCAAGCAGGAAACCAGGGGCGATGAACCAACCTCTGCTTGATTGCTTGAGTCCCGAGCGAATTGACCAGCTCGCCCGGCGAGCAGATGTCCGCTACGGGCAAGCTATCTATGCGCGTGGTGGCGTCGAGATCATTATCGCTACGCCTGCACGAGTTGAGGGCTGGGTTGGTGGACTCACGGGCAGTGTGGCGGAAGGCGGCGGCCAGCGCCGGTGCACACAACTGTTCGTCACGCCACAAGGGTTAGCCTGGCACTGTGCCGGCAACCCGAAGAACCATCAGATCTTTTGCAAGCATTGCGTAGCGTTGGCGCTCGCGATAGTAGATCAAGCAGCGAAACAGTGATGAGTGACGAAGAGCGACCGACGAATGGACATGAATCCGTGCAACTCGCTGTCGCTGAACTGCCCGTTGCCGAAGTATCCCGCGTGTCATCCCCCGACTCGTCACTCGTCTACGTTGCCTATCCTTCCAGCCTAACGCTGCGTTCGGCCAATGCGGTGCAGACATTCAGCACACTGCGCGAGTTGCGGGCGCTTGACCCGGACGTAGAAATTCTCATTCCGCGCTGGGCCTGGCGAGAGAGCGTCTTCGCGCAGGTCAGCGCGCGCCATTTGCTGCGGCTGCCGTTCAATGTGCTCGCGCATCTCTGGCGCACTACGGCCTGGAGCTACCTGGAGCGCAGCTGGTTCGCCTGGCGCGCGGCGCTCTGGCTGGCGCGGCGGCGCGGTCACGGCGGGCGGCGCGTCATCTATGTGCGTGACGCCGTATGCGCCGCGTGGTTTGGCGCGGGCCTGGCGCGGCTGGCGGGCACGCGGCTCATTTACGAATGCCACGCGCTGGAGGACTGGAATCCCTCGCGCTTGCGGCACCCGCTCGCGCGCCCGCTGGTGCGGCTGATAGATTCGCGCGCGATTCGCGGCGCCGACCAGGTCGTCGCGCTGACGAGCGCCTTCCGTGCCTGGCTCGACCGGGCGGGGCTGAAGCCGCTGGCACGCACGGCGACGATTCCCGACGCTTACGACGACACGCGCTTCCGGCCGCGCGACCGCGCGGTCGCGCGGAAGGCGCTGGGGGTGCCTGACACCGCCTTTGTGGTAACCTATGCCGGATTGACCTGGATGTACCGGGGATTGGACGGGCTTGTCCGCGCTTTCGCGGCGCTGGACGGTGGCGACATGGGCAAGACCTTGCTGCTGGTTGGGGGACGAGAATCCGAGCGGGCGACTATCGCGGCACAGGCGCATGAACTGGGACTTGGCGACGCGATCCGGCTGCCGGGCCAGCTCGCGCAAGAGGCGGCGCTCGATTACCTGGCCGCCGCCGACGCACTCGTGCTGCCCGGCGTGATCAACGGCATCAACGCCTCACCGCTGAAATTGTTCGAGTACGCGGCGATGGCGCGGCCGATCGTCGCGCCCGACGCCCCGGCAGTGCGCGAAATCCTGGGCGGCGACGCTTACTACTTCTCCACCGGTGACGAAGCAGGGCTGCGCGTCGCGCTCACCGTGATTCAGCAGCAGCCAGCGGAAGCGGCCCAGCGGGCAGAACGCGCCCGCGCGCGTGTCGAACCGTTCACCTACCGGGCGCGGGCGGCGACGATACGCGCGCTCGCCACCGAGGTGGGCGAGGACGGCCCCCCCGGCTCCCCAATGCTGGGGGGAGGGCTTATCCCAGCGCCGGGGCTAGTTGCCAGGCACCGCGCCGACCCAAGCCACTCCCCCCAGCATTGGGGAGCCGGGGGGGCGAAATCGTGACGGCAGCACGGACCACAACAGCAACCGCTCAGGCAATGCCCGGTGTCCCCGGGCGTTTGGAAGCACGGCGCGGCGTGCTGGAACGCGGCCTGCTGCTCCTGATTGTCCTCTATCTGCTGACGCTGCCGCTGGTGACGCACGATTTGCGGGCAGCGGATGAGATTGAGTACTTCGCCTATCTGCACTCGCTGGCGTTCGACCACGACCTTAACTTCCTCAACGAATACCAGTACTTCCTCAACCGCTTCCCGGAAAAATACTCCTGCCAGCCCAGCGAGTTGCCGGACTGCAAAAAGTTCAAAGAGACCTTCATTGACACGATTACGGCGACCGGCCTGCGGCCCAACTTCGGTCCTATCGGCACGGCGGTGCTGTGGGCGCCGTTCTACGCCGCCGGGCACCTGACCGCGCTGGGGCTGCGCGCGGCGGGGTTGAACGTCGCGCTGGACGGCTATTCGAAGCCGTATCTGTGGGCCATCACCTTCGGGTCGGCCTTTTACGCATTAGCGGGGCTGGTGCTGGCCTACTGGCTCTGCCGGACGCTGGTCGGCCAGTGGGTGGCCTTCTGGGCGACGCTGGCGATTTGGCTCGGCACGCCGGTGATCTTCTACAGCCATCTCGCGCCAGGGTACTCGCACGCCGCGTCGCTCTTCGCGGTCAGCCTTTTCCTCTTCCTCTGGGCGCGCTGGCGCGACGACCTGACCGTGGGCCGCGCCGTCGCCATCGGCGTCGCGGGTGGGCTGATCGCGATGGTGCGCGAGCAGGACGCGCTCTTCCTGGCCGTGCCGACCATTTACGCTGGCATTGGCGCGCTGGGTGCGCTCAGGCGCGGCGCGTGGCGCGAACTCGTCCAGCTGGTCGCGCCGATCGCCGTGCTGGGCCTCACCGCGATCGTCACCTTCATCCCACAGTTAGTGGTGTACCAAATACTCAATGGCGAGATGAGGCCAAACCAGGATGTTTCCGATAAGATGAATATCATCTCGCCCTACTTCATCCCGGTGATGACCGACCCGGCGCACGCGCTACCGTACTGGAGTCCGATCGTGCTGCTGGCGATCGCCGGGCTGGTCCTGCTCATTCGCCACAGCCCTCGCTTCGGCCTGGCGCTGATCGCGGGCTTTCTCCTGACCTGGTACATCAACGGCGCGATCAAGACCTGGACGACGGCCGGCTCCTTCGGCGCGCGGCGCTTCCTCAACTGCACGCCGATTTTCATCGTCGGGCTGGCCTATGCCTATGAAGCGATCGGCGTGCGGGTGCGCGAGCGTGGCGGCGCCTGGCGTGCCCTGATACCCGCGCTGAGTGTGCTGGCGATCGCCTGGAACTGCGGGTTGATCGTGCAATTCGTGCTGGACGGGCAGTGGATGAATCGCCAGCAGCTCGAATGGCCGAAGAATCTGGTCAACCAGTTCCGGCTGCCGGCTAAGCTGCCCGGCGTGATCCACCGGCTGATCACCGACCGCCATTCGTTCTACAAGCAACGCTGATGACGCTATGGCAAGGCCGCCGCGACGAGAACGCGCATGATCTCTGAACGGATACTCGCGCTCGCCACCTGCCCGCGCTGCTTGCTCGCGGGCGCAGCGCCACCACCGTTGCGCGTGGCGGCTGACCGCCTCGGCTGTCCCGCGTGCGGCAGCAGCTACACGCGCACGGCGGAATGGCTCGACCTGCGCCCGCCCGCGAACGTGGCTGGACGCGAGACCCATTACACGGCGGAGATGGCGACCTTCGCCGCCGCGCTTGACTATCGTGCGGTCGGGGAGCCGCTGCTCGGGGCGGCGGTGCGACTGCGCTGGCTGCGCCGCTGGCTGCCGCTGCGGCCGGGCGAGCTGGCGCTCGACCTCGGCGCGGGCGATGGGCGCTTCGCGCTCTGGAACCGCGATCGCGGCGCGACGATCGTCGCGCTCGACGCCGCGCCGCTCTTCGCAACGGCGGCGCGCGATACGCTCGACCTGGTGCTAGGTGATGTGCGTGTCGTCCCCTTTCCGGACGCCACGTTCGACGCGGTCTATTCGATTGACGTGATGGAGCATCTCGACGCGCCGGGGCTGGAACGCTTCTTCGTGGAGGCAGCGCGCGTGTTGAAGCCGGACGGACGCTTCTATCTCTATTCCAACACGCGGGAGCGTTCGACCCTCTGGCCGGTGATCACCGTCTGGGGCTGGTTGAGCGGCCTGCTGCGGCGGCGCGGCGTCGGCGACTTCGCCACCGACGATCTGCGGAAGGGCGACCATGTCAAAGTGCTGGCGACCTGGCGGCAGGTCGCGGCGTTCGCGGGCTATCATGGGCTGCGTGTGGAGCAGGCACGCTTCTGGAATGGCGTCTTTCAGGGCTTGATTGACAACGTGCTGATCCGGCTGGGCGAAGGCGCGCTCGTGCAGCGTAAACGACGGGATAAGACGGCGATCGTCACGGCAGAGGCACCCCAGGAACAGGCAAGCGGGCTGTCGGCGCGGCAGGCGATCAGCCGGCGGCCGGCGGCGCGGGCCGCGCTGCTGGCGTTGACCGGACTGATGCAGCTCGACATCATCCTCTTTGGCCGGCTGCGGAGCGGGCCATTCTTCGCGCTGCTCCGTAAGGAGACAGCGAAGGACGCCGGGCAGCAATGAGGATTTTGTATGTCGCGGCGGGCATTCCAGTACCCGGCTCTATCGGCGGCTCGACGCATGTCATCGAGGTCAGCCGGGGGCTGGTGGCGCTGGGGCACGAGGTGCTGGTGATCGCTGGAACCAACGCCGAGGGCGCGCGCTCGGAGCCGTGGGCGCTATCTGGCACTGAAGGGCGCGCGCTTGTCTGTAACTTTCCGCGCCGGCAGGCGCTGGCGCTGACGTTGCTGCCGGCGATCCTGCGTCTCTGCGCCGAGTTTCAGCCGGACGCCGTCATGGAACGCTACTACAACCTGTCCGGCGCGGGGCTGATCGCGGCGCGGCGGCATGGTCTGCCGGCGCTGCTGGAGGTCAAC
>DASUBC010000063.1:0-2833 GCA_035763465.1 Thermomicrobiales bacterium | reverse complement strand
CCCGAACTGCGCGACAGCACGTATACATTGATGGATATTGACGCGGGTCGGCTCGACCGCACGGCCAGCGCGGCGCGCGACCTCGTGCGACACTGGCGCCTCCCGGCGCGCGTCGAGGCGACAACCGACCAGCGCCAGGCGCTCGACGGCTCCGATTTCGTCATCGTGACTTTCCAGGTCGGCGGCCTGGAGGCGTACCGTCTCGACGTAGAGATTCCGCGCTGTCACGGTGTGGATCAGACAGTCGGCGACACGCTGGGACCGGGCGGCGTGATGCGTTTCCTGCGCTCCGCGCCCGCGTACCGGGCCATCGCCGACGACATGCGCGAACTCTGTCCCGGCGCGCTTCTGATCAACTACGCCAACCCGATGGCGATGAATTGCTGGTATCTCAGCCGCCTCGGCGTCAACACGGTGGGGCTGTGCCACAGTGTGCAGGGTACCTCGCGCATGTTGGCCCGCCACCTCGATGTACCCTACGACGAGGTGCATTACCTGGCCGCCGGCATCAACCACCAGGCGTGGTTCTTACAATTCCGGCGCGGCGACGAAGACCTCTACCCCCAATTGCGCGAGGTTATGACCCGCCAGCACCTGCCGCGCCGCGAGCAGACCGGCCTGGCGGCGGATCATGGCGACCACAGCGAGACGCGCGGCGCGTCGGTCTACGAGGGCGGTAACGAGCGCGTGCGGACGGCGATCATGGCGGCGTTCGGCTACTTCCACACCGAATCGAGCCACCACGCCTCCGAATACCTGCCCTACTTCCGCAAGAATCCCACATTGGTCAACGAGTTCATCGCCCAGCGCTGGGACTACTACGACATCTGCGCCGCGCACGACGAGCAGGGCCAGACAGCCACACTGCTCGCCCGCCTGAAAGACGAACTCGCGCCGTCGCTGGAGTATGGCGCGTTCATCATTCACAGCATGACCACCGGCCAGCCGCGCGTCATCTACGGCAACGTCGAGAATCGCGGCCTGATCACCAACCTGCCGGCCGGCTGCTGCGTCGAGGTACCCTGCCTGGTGGACGCCAACGGCGTTCAGCCCACCACGATCGGCGCGCTGCCGCCCCAGTGCGCCGCCGTCAACCGCACGAATGTCAACGTGCAGGAACTGGCGGTCGAGGCCGCGCTGACCGGCGACCGAACGCATATCTACCACGCGGTGATGCTCGACCCACTCACCAGCGCCATCCTGACGCTCGACCAGATTCGCTCGCTGGTAGACGACCTGCTGGCGGCGCAAGCCCGCTGGCTCTAGCCCTCACCCCCTGGCCCACGACCCACTGCGTGGATACCCCGCCGCCCGGCGGGCGAGGGGGAACACGCTTCAGTGCATCGGCCGTTCCCCCTCTCCCGTGACACGGGAGAGGTGGGCAGGGGGTGAGGGTCGCCTGTCCCGAACGCGAATAAACTTGGCCGAATGGTCACATTGACGCGGTATAGCGCCGGGCCTATTCTCGATAGTGACGGCAGAAACGGCGTGCCGCCTCCGCCGCACGCTGCCGCGCGAGAAGTGGCTCTCCGTGGGGGCGATGCGCTAGGCTTAATCTGGTAGACGGCAGCAAGGCAGCGGATGTCGCGCGGCGCCCCGACCGTGCCGCATCATGTACCGTGCGTTCAAGCCCCTGTTCGTCTTTTCGCTGTGGAATTGTCTGGCCCGGTTGGCCGGTAGTGAAGAAGTAGTGCGACCTCAATGCACCAGAACACCTTGCACATGATTGGTAACGGCCACATTGACCCGGTGTGGCTGTGGCGCTGGCAGGAAGGGTTTCAGGAAATCAAGGCGACGTTCCGGTCGGCGCTGGACCGGCTCGCCGAGTCGGACGATTTCATCTTTACCGCGAGTTCGGCGGCGTTCTACGAGTGGATCGAACAGAACGACCCGCAGATGTTTGGCGAGATTCGCGAGCGGGTCGCCGAAGGCCGCTGGCAAATCGTCGGGGGCTGGTGGATTCAGCCCGATTGCAATCTGCCCGGCGGCGAATCGTTCGTCCGGCAGGGGCTGTACGGCCAGCACTACTTCAAGGAGAAGTTCGGCGTCGCGGCCACCGTCGGCTACAACCCCGACAGTTTCGGTCACAGCGGCATGTTGCCCCAGATTCTCCGCAAGAGCGGCCTGGAGAACTACGTCTTTATGCGTCCCGCGCCGAACGAGAAGGGCCTGCCCGCGCCCGTCTTCTGGTGGGAGGCCGACGACGGCTCGCGCGTGCTGACCGCCCGGATTCTCTATGAATACGGCACCCAGCCGGCCAGCCTCGAACGCCACATCCGCCGGTGCGCGGCGGAACTGCGCCCGCCGCTGACGCAGCTGATGTGCTTCTATGGCGTGGGCAATCACGGCGGCGGCCCGACGAAGGAGAACCTCGCCACCATCCACCGGCTGCAAGGCGCGCCCGACCTGCCGGAACTGCGCTTCAGTGACCCCAATCACTACTTCGCCAGTGTGCGCGACTGCCTGGAACAGGGACTTGCGCTGCCGGTCGTGCATGACGATCTTCAACATCACGCGATCGGCTGCTACTCCGCACATTCCGGCGTCAAGGCGTGGAACCGGCACAGCGAACACCTGCTCCTCGCCGCCGAAGCGTGGTCGGCAATCGCCGCGCGCGTGACCGGCCAGCCCGCGTCCGCCGAGTTTGGCCGGGCCTGGAAGAACGTGCTCTTCAACCAGTTCCACGACATCATGGCCGGCAGCAGCATCGAACCGGCCTACGACGACGCCCGCGATCTCTACGGCGAGACCAACGCCATCGCCAGCCGCGCGCTCAACCATGCCGTCCAGGCGTTGGCCTGGCGCGTCAACATTCCCCAGGAGGACGGGACAA
>DASUBC010000062.1:0-8222 GCA_035763465.1 Thermomicrobiales bacterium | reverse complement strand
CGCGCCGGCCAGTAGTGAGATGAGCGCCAGCCCCGCCGCGATCAGCGATCGCAGGCCGAGCCGCACCAGCAAAAAATACAGCAGCGGCCCGACCAGCAACCAGGCGAACAGTGGCGCAAGCGCCGGCTTCACAAAACCCGCGTTCGCCTCCGGCACAATCTGCACGCCGGTCACCTTTGGACCGTAGGGTACCGGGGTCGCGCCCTTGCCAGCCACGAGTTGCGGGGTGCTCAACAGGTCAACAGTCAGGTTGCCGTAGGAATAGTCGAGGGCCGGTAGGGTGAACCGGTACTCCTGCACGCCGTTGCGTGGCGTGAACTGGCCGAGTGCGATGCCGTTGACGACGACACGCACGGGCGCGGCCGTGCCGTCCGGCCGGGGATCGGCGTTGATGACCAGCGTGGACGGTCGCGCGCCGACACCAGGCAGCACCACGCGCGCTGCGTCGGTGGCCCAACGGCCCGCGACCCCATCCTCGCGCTCATGGAAGCCGTGGACGTAGGGAACATCGTAGCCGCCGCCCACCGCCACGCCGATGCCGCGCGGCCCGGTGTACTGGTAGGCGAGCGTCACGGCGATGACGGCGACGAACGCGAGCACGTAGGGCGGCAGGCTTCGCAGCGCGCCCAGGACAGTCGTCCACTCCGCGCGCCAGTCCCATCCCAGCGCGGCTGGCCGGCCCTCCTGTCGCGCCCCCGCCAATGCCACCGCCGTGCTACCTCCTGCCTCGGATCCCGCCATGATCGTAATCGGCGGAAGTGTACCACAGCGCCTGGGAGAGAACGGATTGAACCGCAGAGTACGCAGAGAGCGCAGAGAGAGGCGGTTTTACCACAGAGGACACAGAGATCGAGAGATACGGAGAAAGAACGGATAAGAACTCTTTTCCTTTGTTCTCTGCGGCCTCGGCGTGCTCGGCGGTAAATCCCCTTCCCTCTCTGTGATCTCTGTGTTCTCTGTGGTAAATCGCGTTCCTGGCCGAATGGGCAGTTGACGCGGTGGACGCAGAGTGACTATCCTTGCTGTACTGGCGGTGACGGGGAGAAGTACGCCGGGGTGGGCCAGTCGTCAGCGAGCCGCGCGTGGTGTGAGGCGGCCGATCGGTTTCCGGCGGAAGACACCTCTGAGCTGTCGCCTGAACGGCGGCGTAGGCCGCGTAGTAGGGTGGACCGGGTGCGCCCGTTAGCGCGCGGGGGTGTGAGCGCGCACTCCACAAGGCCGGCCTCGTGAGAGGGCGGCGAAAGAAGGTGGCACCACGGAGCCTGTTCGGCCCCGTCCTTCCCGGGACGGGGTTTGTTGCGTTTAAGGGCCGGTCGTTGGCCCCGTCCCGGCGGCGGTAACGGCCGGCCAGAAGGAGCGAACGCGAACGGAGGGCGACGTGGCAACAGTGGAGCGACTGGCGCGAGTCAGGACGACGGCAGTGGCGGCCCGGGTGGGCCAGGAGGTGCAGCTGCACGGCTGGCTGCACCATTTCCGCGCGCTGGGGAAGGTCAACTTCCTGATCGTGCGTGACGGTTGGGGCACCTTTCAGGCGCTGGTGGACGACCCGGCAACCGTGGCCGAGTTACAGCAGACCGGGGTGGAATCAGTCATCGAAGTGACAGGGCGGGTGGTGGCCGAGCCGCAGGCGCCGGGCGGCGTGGAACTGCACGAGACGCGCGTGCGTGTGCTGGAGCGCGTGACCGAACCGCCGCCCATCGAAGTCAACAAGCGTGAGTTGAAGGCGGCGCTCGATACCTTTCTCGAACACGCCGTCATCGGCCTACGGCACCCGAAGCGGCGCGCGATCCTGCGCCTGAGCAGCGCGCTGGTCGCGGGGTTCCGCGCGGCGGTCGAGGCGCTCGGCTGCACGGAGATTCACACGCCGAAGATTATCGGCACGGCGACCGAAGGCGGCGCGAACGTCTTCACGGTGAATTATTTCGACCGGCCGGCCTATCTGGCGCAGTCACCGCAACTCTACAAGCAGATCGCGGTCGGCTTCTTCGAGCGCGTCTATGAGATTGGCCCGGCGTTTCGCGCCGAGCCGCACGCGACGACGCGCCACCTGGCCGAATACACCAGCCTGGACGCCGAGTTTGGCTTCATCACCGACCACACCGAGGTCATGGGCTATCTGCGCGACGTGGTCGCCGGAATGCTGGCGGCGGCGCGCGAGCGCTGCGCGGCGGAACTGGCGCTGCTCGGCGCGAGCGTGCCGGATGTTCCCACAGTGATCCCATCCCTCTACTTCCCCGACGCGCAGGAATTGCTCTTCACGCGCTTCGGCGTGGACTGCCGGGGCGAACCGGACCTGGCGCCGGAACACGAGCGCCTGCTGGGCCGCTGGGCCGCCGAGGAACACGGCGCGGATTTCCTGTTCATCACCGGCTACCCGACGTTGAAGCGCGCGTTCTACACGCACCCGAACCCGGCCGACACGCGCTACTCGAACTCGTTCGACCTGCTCTTTCGCGGCGTCGAACTGGTGTCCGGCAGTCAGCGGCTGCACCGCGAGGCGGATTACCGCGCGGCGCTGGCCGAACGCGGTCTCGACCCCGCGCCGTTCGCCGAATATCTGAAGGTCTTCCGCTACGGGATGCCGACGCACGGCGGTTTCGCCATCGGCGCCGAGCGTTTTCTGATGCAGCTCTTGGGTCTGCCAAATGTGCGACTGGCGGCAATCTTCCCGCGCGACTTGCATCGGCTGGAGCCGTAAGGATAGGGGATAGAGGATAGTCTCCCGTCAGCACCGCGCTGATAGATGGGCGCGGCGCCCATGAGGAGCAACTATCCTCTATCTCCTACCGCATCGTCGAAGGCAGGATACCCAGTTCGGCGCGATACTTGGCGACGGTGCGGCGAGCGATGCGGATGCCTTGTCGCAACAGGCGGCTGCAAATCTCGCGGTCGGTCAGCGGGCGGCCCTTGGCGCGCTCGGCCACGATCATCTCGCGAATCACGTCTTTGACTGAGAGCGACGGAGTGAAGAAGTCACTGAACGGGATGACCTTGCGGGTCGGCAGCATCACGTACTTGTTGGCGGTCGCCCGGCTCACGGTTGATTCGTGGACGCCAACCTGCTGGGCGACGACCGCGCGGGTGAGCGGGTGCAATTCGCGCACGCCGCCGCGCAGAAAGTCCTCCTGCAAGTCGACCAAACAGAGCGCGATTTTGCGTAAGGTCTCGCGGCGCTGCTGAATATTGGCGATGAAGAGTTTCGCGCGCGAGGTGTATTCGCGCACATGCTTGCGGTCGGCGTCGCTGACTCGAGTCGTTTCGGCGCCTTTCTGAGCGAGCGTCGTCGCCATCGTCTCGTAGACAGGACTCATTCGCAGGAAGAAGTGCCGCGCCTCAACCACCTCGACGACAAACTCGTCATCGCGCAGCGAGATCACCACATCCGGCGCGACATAGGGTGCGGTGTTGGGGCTTTTCCAGGAACGCGCCTCCTGGCTTTGCAGTGGGAAGGGACTGAGCTGGCCGCGGATGAAGTCGCGCGCCTCCTCGACCTCCTCAGTCGTGATGTCGAGCAACCCGGCGATGTACCCGTACTTGTGCGCGCCGAGGTCTTCAAGATGGCTTTCGATGATCGGTCGCACGGCTGGTGGCACAGCCGCGCCGTTGTGCTCCAGAAAGGCCAGCTGGAGGAGCAGGCATTCGCGCACATCGCGCGCCGCGACGCCGACCGGCGCGATCTGCTGGATAAGCTTCAGCACTTCTTCGACCGTGTCGGGCGGCACCGCGAGGTCGCTGGCGGCCGACTCGACCGTGCAGCCGAGGTAGCCGCGCTCGTCGAGGCTGCCGATCAGCCATTCGGCTACCGGCAGTTCCTCATCGTCGAGCAGGGTGCCGACGTCGGAGAGCATCTGCTCGCGCAAACTCGCCTCCGACGCGATCAGCGTCATCGGGTCAAAGTCATCCTCTGCTACCCCGTTGGGCGACTGCTGGGCCAGCACTTCGGGATGGTCTTCATAGTTTGTTTCAGGGCGATCGAGCTGCTGGTTGATCAGGCAAGTGGGGCAATAGGAGCCTTCAATTACCCCGCCGCATACCGGACAGATTTCCTTATCGTCCATCTCTAGCGCCGGATTCGCCATCATTTCGTCGCGAATGACGTCTTGCAGTTCCTGGCGGGAGAGGCTCAGAATGTAGTTGGCTTCGATCAGGCTTGGCGAGACCCAGGTCCGCATTTCGGCGGAGAGGTCCATACCGACATCCATCCCCATTCCCATCGACATTGGCGCTACTCCCTTGATATGGCTCGTGGCGGCGTCTGACCGGGTACACCGTAGGGCACTCGTGCCAGGCGCCCCTTCTTGCAGTATACCCCCGGCGAAAATCGGTGGCAAAGTTCTTGCTGCATACGCCGAGCCGTCGGCAAGGCATACATGTCCGCTGGGCAGCCCTAACGCAAGAGGGGTGCCAACCAGTCTTGGAGTATGGCCGCGAGCTCGTATGGGCGAGCCTGTGGAACCAGATGACCGGCGCCGGGGATTTCTACCAGGGTGCAGCGGTGATCCGGGACGGTGGCGCAAAACTGGGCCGCTTCGGCTGGAGGGAGGACGTCGCTGCGGGCGCCGCGCACGAGCAACGTTAGCACACGCAGACGGCGCACGACATCCCAATACGCGCGGGCGCGGCTGAGACGGGTAGCCGCGATCGCCGCGTCGAGACTGTAACGCCACGCCAGTCGGCCAGCGGCGTCACGATGCAGGTTGTATTCCAGGTAGCGCCGCATACTGGCGTTGGGCCGCTGTTCACTGCCAAGCAGCGCGCGCGTCGCATCAGCATAGTTCTGAAAAGGTCCGTAGCCGGCCCGTAGCGCGGCGATGGCGCCAGGAATTGTCGCCGGTGCGGCGTCCGCGCCGATGTCAATGACGGCAAGCGCAATAACCTGTTCGGGGTGATCGGCGGCGTGGAGATAGGCGGTGCGGCCACCAAGCGAGTGGCCGATGACGACGCTGGCTGGCAGTGCTAGCGCGGCGCAAAACGCTGCCAGGTCGGCGGCAAAGTCCTCCGGCGCATACCCGGTGGGCGGGTGTGAGCTGGCGCCGTGGCCGCGCTGGTCGAGCGCGATCACCCGTCCAAAGGGTCGCAGTAGCGGCGCGATGGTGTCCCACTCGTGCGCCTGGTCGCGCAGCCCGTGCAGTAAGAGGATCGGCCGCCCCGCGCCACCCCAGTCAAGGTAGTGGATTGTCTGTTCGTTGGCGCTGACGAAACGAGATGATCGATGATCGATGTCAGGTGATAGGGAGGATCGCTTAGCACCACGCCTGCCTGCTGGCGGAGTACCGGTTCCGAATCCACTATCATCTACCATCTGACATCGATCATCTCGACTGAAGCACGATCTCGCGGGCGATCATGCCGCCGTTGGCACCGGCGTCGCAGCGCAGTCTGACCGCGTAGCCAGGGGCCAGGTCGGCCAGGCTGCCGGGGTGACCATCGGGCATGATAATGGCGGTGTCGCGGGTGACAATGATGCGCTGATCCTGGCCGGCGCCGGTGAAGCGCACGACCAGGCGGTTATCAGTGCGCGCAACGGCGAGGACGGTCGCGGCGAGCGCGGCCGGTTGTGTCGCGATCGCGATGCTACCGGCCGCACTGAAGTTTTCCATCACTCGCGTTGGATTGACCATCAGCAGGGTATTCGCCAGCGGGCGGCTGCCAAAAATATCGCTCGTCGTCATGCTGGCCGCCGTCGCGGTGGTGGCCCGGCTGGGCGCGTAACTCACCGTCAGGCCACCAATCATCATGAGCGCGGTCACCATGGTGATGATGGCGACACCGGGCCAGATCGGGCGCGGGGCGGCGACCGCCTGTGCGCCGAAGCCGAGCGGCGTCGTCAGCGCAAGCTGCTCGAATACCGCAGCGCGAACGCGCGGCGCCAGCTCGATGCGCGGCAACGTGCGCAGCTGGCGGTCGAGCTGGCGATACTGCTCGATACGCTGCCGGCAAGTCGGACAACCAAGCAAGTGCAGACTCAACAGCACCCGTTCCTGCTCGTTGAGCGCGGGATCGTTGCAGCGCGCGAGCAGTGGCGCCACGCTCTGGCAGGTGCCAGGCTCTCGGGCAGGCATTGGCTTATCGTTCCCTCTCATCCTCGCCATAGGCTGCACGGAAGGCTTCACGCGCCCGGAAGAGCCTGGTCTTCACGGCGCCGGTCGAAATGCCGAGGACATCGGCGATCTCATTGCAGGACAGCCCCTCGTGACTATGCAAAAGGAGCGGGGCCGCATATTTCGCCGGCAGTTTAGCCAGCGCGCGATGGACGGCTTCGGCCTCGGCGACCTCACCATCCATCGTGGTTGCGAAGCCGGACTCGCTGCCATTGTCGTTGAGCAAGGGCAGCCAGCGGATAATCCGGCGGCGGCGCAGGGCGCTGAAGGCCGTGTTGCCGGCGATACGATAGAGCCAGGGCGCGAGCCGCAGATCGTCGCCCATGCGTGGCAGCGCTTTGTACGCCTTGAGAAAGCTCTCCTGGGCAAGATCGTTCGCCAGTTCTCGATCGTGAACCAGCCCATACAGGTAATTGACGATGCGATGATGATAGCGTTCGAAAATCTCGCTGAATGCTTCGGCGTCGCCACGCCGCGCACGCGACACCAGCAGCTCGTCAATGGTTACCGCTGGCGCGGTCTCGAAGCCAACTGTTTGTTCAATCATGTTCGGTGCCCCCGCTGAGCATCGCTCCATGGCCTTCCATGGGCATAACGCGCGACGTACCAGGATAGTTGCAATTCTCCCGGCGTGCCAGTCTACCCGTTCTGGCTGATCCATTGTTGCACTAGAATGTACGCAAAGTATGTACCAGTAGATTCAGTCGTGCAGCCCCTGAATGATGAAGTTGTCACTCAGGCATGTTCGGTTCTCCAGCGCATCTATTGACCATCTTGTACGCCTGTTCTAGACTGTGCTCGTCCTGCATCTGTGTGCCAGCAAGCGTGGCACACTTTTCGCGTATCGGGCGGTGTAGACCCGTGCGGCTGACCGCGTGCGATTCTGGCGGCACAGCGGCACAAAACACTCTGCTCCGGCGTTATAGAGAGCAGCAATGATCGGCGTGGGGCCGGCGAGAATGGTTGTCGGCGGGTCTTTCGCGAACGGCCTGAGTGCGTCACAGGGGACGCGCGAAAGCGAGGGGCACGGTGGGAAGATCGCTGGTCATTGGGCGGGTGCGCGGCATTGACATCAAAGTGCATCCGACGTTCCTGCTTGTGCTGCCCTGGGTCGCGTTGAACTGGGGGTATCTCGGCGGCTACGGTGTGGCCGGCGCGGGCTTCGGCCTGGTGCTGGTGCTCATCCTCTTCGCCTTTGTCGTGCTGCACGAACTCGGCCACAGCTTGCTGGCGCTGCACTATGGCGTGGGCGTGCGCGATATTACCCTCCTGCCGATTGGCGGCGTGGCGCGCATCGAGCAGTTGCCGGTCGATCCCTGGCGCGAAATCGCCATCGCGCTCGCCGGGCCGGCGGTCAATTTCGTGATCGCGCTGCTGTTTTTTCCGCCGGTCCTGCTGATCGCCAGCGCCCAAGGTGTGTCGAATCCGCTCGAACTCTTGCCCCTGCTCACCGATGTAACCCCGCTCAGTTTCATCATCTATCTCTTCTTCACCAATGTCATGCTGGTGCTGTTCAACTTGCTGCCGGCTTTTCCGATGGACGGCGGCCGGGTGCTACGCGCATTCCTGACCTTCTTTGCCGGCCGGCTGACGGCGACGCGCCTGGCGGTCGCGCTGGGACAGTTGATGGGCCTGGCGCTGGCAATCCTGGCCCCGTTCGCCCGGTCGCCGTCACTCCTGCTGGTGGCGATCTTCGTCGTCATCGCGGCGACAACCGAGGGCACGGCGATTCGCGTCGAAGATACGATGCGGAAGCTGCGCGTAGGCCAGTTCATCCTCTGGGACATGGGCGGCGTGGGCGAACACCATCCGTTGCCCTATGCGCTGCGTGGCGGGCCGCGCGATGTCGCCGTGGTGAGCGCCGATGGCCGTGTCCTGGGGATGCTCTGGCGGCACGAGGTCATGCAGGCCCTGAATGGCGGCGCCAGCCGCTACCGCACAGTGCGCGAGCTGATGGACGCCGGGGCGATCATCGCCGACGTGGATGACACGGTCTATGATGTGCAGCAGCGGATGATCGCGGCGGGGCGCTGGGCGGTGCCGGTGACGGAGAACGGCCTGTACCGGGGCATCTTCACCAGCGACCGCTTCTGGCACGTCTACCGCTATGTCGCGCGCCGG
>DASUBC010000061.1:0-4633 GCA_035763465.1 Thermomicrobiales bacterium | reverse complement strand
CGATGCCACCTACTATACGTCTGGGTGCGGGGATGCGTCACGGGGCTGACGGGTTGCAGGTTCCAGGTTGCAAGTTGCAGGTTATTGCAGACCAACCTATGCGTTTACTTGAGAAGCCTGCAACCTGTCAACCTGGAACTTACTAACCCGCCAGCTGCCTGGCCTCGTCGCGCAGGACGCGGCGCAGAATCTTGCCGGTCGGGAGTTTGGGCAGGTCGGGACGGAACTCGATGCGCGTGGGCGCTTTGAAGGACGCCAGGTGGTCGCGGCAATAGGCGATCAGTTCGTCGGCGGTCGCCTGCTGGCCGGCTTTGAGGGAGACGTAGGCCAGCGGGCGCTCGCCGGCGTAGGGGTCGGGCAGGGCGACGACGGCGGCCTCCTGCACAGCCGGGTGGCGATAGAGCACCTCCTCGACCTCGCGCGGCCAAACCTTGAAACCGCCCGCGTTGATCATGTCCTTCTTGCGGTCCACGATCGTGTAGTAGCCCTCGTCGTCTTTTGTCGCGATATCGCCAGTATGGAACCAGCCGCCACGCAGCGCCTCGGCGGTCGCGTCGGGGCGATTCCAGTAGCCGCTTGTGACGTTGTCGCCGCGCACGATGATCTCGCCTTCCGCACCGTCGGGCACATCCTGGTCCTGTTCGTCCACCAGGCGGCACTCGACGCCGGGGATGGGCCAGCCGATCGTGCCGGGCTTGATGCGCGGCGACGCGGCGTTGCTGTGCGTGACCGGCGCGGTCTCGGTCAGGCCATAGCCCTCCAGAATGCCGACGCCGGTGCGCTCGCGGAAGCGGTCGAGCACCTGGCCGGGCAGCGCCGCCGCGCCGGAGCCGCAGAAGCGCAGGCTGGAGAGGTCATATTGCTCCACACCGGGCATGTTCGCCCAGGCGACGTACATTGGCGGCGCGCCGTAGAAGAAGGTGGGGTGATAGCGTTGCAGCGCGTCCAGCACCGGCGCCGGCTCGAAACGCACGAGCAGAATGACCGTGCCGCCCACGCGAAATGTCGCGTTCATGCCCACGTTCATCGCGTAGATATGGAAGAGTGGCAGCACCAGCAGCGTGCTGTCCTGCGCGGTGGCCTCGTAGCCGGGTAGGGAACTGCACTGCTCGCAGTTGGCGATGAAGTTGCGGTGGGTCAGCGTCGCCCCTTTCGAGCGCCCTGTCGTACCGGAGGTGTAGCAAATCACGGCCAGGTCGCCAGGCTGCACGGCGGCCGACGGGCGCTGGGGCGCGGCGCTGTCTACCAGGGCGCTCCAGGGCGTCATGCCCGCCGGCGCGGGCGCCTGGCCCACGACGATTGTTTCCCGCACTGACGGCGCGTCCTTGATGCCCGCACCCGCCTGGGGCAGAAAAGCGTCATAGATAATGATGACCTTGGCTGCGCTGTCCGCGAGCATGTAGCCGACTTCGTCGGCTTTGTAGAGGACGTTGAGCGGCACGACGACCGCGCCGAGGCGGAGGATAGCGTAGTAGGCGATGATGAAATGAGGCGTGTTGGGCAGCATCAGCGCCACGCGGTCGCCATGCGCGATGCCGCGCGCAGTCAGCGCGTTCGCCGCGCGCTCGATTTGCTCGTTCAGTTGCGCGTAGGAGATGGGCTGGTCCTGAAAGATGACCGCCGCTTTGCCGCCATTGGTGGCTGCCGTGTCGGCGATGAGTTCCGCGAGCGTGTGCGCGTGTTCCATCTGGCGCCTCCTGCCGTTTGAGGTGCTACAGGCCAGTATGGCGACGGGGCGGCTGGCAAAGACCGCAGGGCAGAGCGCCGCAATTGGCCCCCGCACGGTGACTGAAGTGCTGTCCTTATCTGTGAGTATAGCATGAGGCCGTGTGGCCACCGCTGCCTGGTTTGTTACCGAGAGTTGTCGCCAGCGCCGCTCGTATTCTATCCTGAATGGTGATCCAGACGGAGCGGTCTGGCCGTACCTGGCTATGAGGGCAACTGGCTGCCAGCGAAGGACATGAAGAACGGACGATGATGTACCGGTCGAGAATCCGCCAACTGACGAATGTGCCGCTCGTGCTGACGCTGGCGCTCACGTTGCTGCTCGCCGCCTGCGGTCAGCACGCGGCGACCGCGTCGGAGCAGGTGTCAACCGCGACGCCAGCGCCGACCGCGACCGCGACGGCGACGGTCGCTCCGACGGCAACGGCGACGCTGGCGCCCACCGCGACCACGCCAGCCGGCACGCCGGTGGCGATGGCCGCGCTGCCCACCGCGACGCCGTCGCCAACGCCCCAGCCGACTGCCACCCCGCAGCCGACACCGACGCCGGTGCCCCGTCCGGGGTTGCCGGTGCGCCTTGTCATCCCATCAATCAAGGTGGATGCGGCGGTCGAGCATGTGGGCCTGACCCCAGACGGCGACATGGACGTGCCGAAGGACTACCACAACGTCGCCTGGTATCAACCGGGGCCGCGACCGGGGGAACAGGGCAACGCGGCGATTGATGGGCACGTAGATTCGAAGACGAATACGGCGGTCTTCTGGAACCTGCGTGATCTCAAGCCAGGGGATGATATTATCGTGATCAGCGACGATGGCGTCGAGCGACACTTCGTCGTCAAGTCGGTGGAGTCGTATACCACGGGGGACGCGCCGCTGCAACGGATCTTCGGTCCCACGACCGGCGCGCACCTGAATCTGATCACCTGTGATCAGAGCAGCACATTCAATCGCTCGAAGGGTGGGTATGCTTCCCGCCTGGTCGTCTACACCGATCTGGTGCCATGAGCGCCTGGTCGCGCTGCTACAATACGAGGAATACCGCCGCGTTGCCTGGGAAAATGGGCGGCGGATCAGGATAAGCATGGACAAGAAGCCCTATCGCGTACACCTCTGTTTTGGCCCGACGTGCTCGCAATTCAACCCGAAGGCGCTGCTACGCGCGTTGGAGGAAGAAATCGCGACGCAGGGTCTGGAAGAACAGGTTTCAATCACGATCAGCGCCTGCCGGAATCGCTGCGAGCAAAGCCCATCCATGAATGTCTACCCCGGCCCGGTCATGTATAACCGCCTGACGCCGGACGCCGTGCGGCAGATCGTACGCCAGCATTTCACTGGCGGCGACCCGGTGGAGGAATGGCTCTACCGGCGGGGGCTGCCGCCCGTCACGCCGCCCCGTGTACCCGCTGGGCGGGCGAAGCCGGCCGCTGACGAGGCAGAGAAGCCCAAGTGGCGCTGGTGGTAGGAAGGTAGCTGAGTGATGAGTGAGCAGGAACGCGCGGCGACAGTCGGTGCGGGCCGGCTGGCGGCGCTCTACGCGCGCAAGCCGCAATACAACGAACTCGACCGGACCACCGTCGAAGAGCAACTCGCCCGGTGCCGTGCGCTGGCGCTGGCGCTCGGCTACACGCTGGCGGATGAGGCGATTCTCAGCGACGATGCCCCGAACACCGCGCCGGGCCGGCCAGGCTTGACCGCGTTGATCGGCCTCATCGCCCAGCGGCGGGCCGCCGCCCTCGTCGTCTCCACGCTGGACCGCCTCGGTAGGCCGGAGAGCGAAGGGCTGGACGCCCTGCTCAAAGAGTTGCGCCGCCGCGAGATTCCGCTGTACATCGCGAAAACGCCGAAGGGCTACTACTACGACCCCGCGACTGGCCACCTCCTGCACGACCCGGCGCTCGTCACCGCCGCGAACCGCGAAGACGCCCGGCCGCCCGAATACATCGTCATCCCGCGTGAGAACGAGCGCGGCGACTGACCGGCGAGAGCGCCTCAGCAGTCAATCGCAGTCTACTATCAGAGCACCCGCGCCTGGCGGAGCGCTTCGAGCACGATGCCCAGCCCGGCCACCATCATCGCCAGCGCGCCGGCGACCGGCAAGAGCCGGGGTACGCGGGCCTCAAAGGAGAAACGGTCGAAGATGCGGCGCGCGTAGACCATCAGCAGTCCAATTGCGGTCAGCACTACCGCCAGGCCCAGGCTGAACGACACGACCAGGAGCAGGCCGAAGCCGATCCGGCCGAGCGCGATCGCTCCGAGCAGCAGCACAAGCGCCGAGGGACAGGGGATCAGCCCACCGCTCACGCCGAGCGCGAGCAGGCCGCGCCACGTTATGCCCCCACCGCTCGCCCCCGGCGGTAGATGAGTATGGGTTGTCCCGCCGTGTGTGTGCGTGACGGCTGGCCCTGCCAATGACGCTGATGTGACGGGATGCTCGTGATGATGGTCATGGGCATGTTCGTGACCGTGCGGATGGTCGTGCTGATGGTGATAGGGTTGTGCATGGTCATGACTGTGCTCGTGACCGTGGTCGTGGCCGTGCCCGGCGCCGCGCAGCCGCTGGTAGACGAGCACCCCGGCGATCACGACGATGAGGCCCCCGGAGATGACGTTCAGCCAGGGGTACAGCGTCTCCGGCAAAAGGAAGCGCGCGAGCCAGAGTGTGACCGCGCCGAGCGCGAAGACGCCGATCGTGTGCGTCACCGTCACGGTCAGGCCCAGGAACGCGGCGTGACGGGCTGTCCCACGCGACCCGATGAGGTAGGCAGCGACGACCGTCTTGCCGTGGCCCGGCGTGAGGGCGTGCGCCGCGCCCCAGACGAGCGCCAGCAACAGCGACACGAGGATCACCTGTGGCGTCAACTCCCGCGCGGTGATCAACGCCGCCACTCGGTCGGTCGGGCGATTC
>DASUBC010000060.1:0-28345 GCA_035763465.1 Thermomicrobiales bacterium | reverse complement strand
CGTATCGTTTCGCAGGTCGCCTGCGCGGTAACGATCGAGCCACTGCTCGCGATTGAGGACGAAGCCGCGCGGGCCAACGGCGACAAAGTCGTCGGCCAGGAGCGTGGCAAGCGTGGCGACGTCGGCGTGTTGCTCGGCCTCAGTCCAGCGGTGGCCCAGTTCCAGGATCGGTTCGGCGGTCATTGAACACTTCCTTTCTGACGGTTCAGCGCCGCACCATGCCGGGCGCTGGCCCAGCCGGGCGGCGGTTGCACCGCACATCCGGAGGATTCTCCTCCGCTTGGTAGTACTTTATCAGTGCACCCGGCTCATGTCAAGGCTATATGGAGGAATATTCTCCGGATGGCGGCTCTCGCGACTTGACAGTACTGGCGGGGATCGCTACGATGAAGTGGAGGTTATTACTCCGAATGAATAGGCTGTGCCGCCGCATGTGCTGGGCGGCGCGCTGGATGGCGGCAAGGAGAAGGCATGGGCACTACCAGCGCGGCGATTGACCAGCGACGAGGACAGGCTACACGGCCCGGCGGCGTGCCGCGCCTGCGCGCCGACGCCCGCCGCAATCGCGACCAGCTCCTGCACGCCGCCCGCGATGTCTTCGTGGAACATGGTCCCAGCGCGGCGCTAGAAGACGTCGCCCGGCGCGCCGGGGTGGGTATCGCCACCCTGTACCGCCGCTTTCCCGACCGGCAGTCGCTCCAGCGCGCCGTGGCGCTCGACGTGCTGGCCCGCGTGGCCCAGGAAGCCGACCACGCGCTGGCCGAAGAACCGGACGCCTTCCTGGCGCTCGCCCGGTACATGCACCGCGCCCTCGACTTGCGGGTCGGCGCGGTCATGCCGGTGTTGATGAGCGAACTGTCGCTCACGGACGAGGCGCTGCTCCGCGCCCGCGACGTGGCGGCCGTGCCAGTCCAGGCGATGATCGCCACCGCCCAGGCAGCCGGGACACTGCGCCTGGACGTGGACTTCGGCGATATCGGCTTGCTGATCGCGCGCCTCTGCCAGCCGCTGCCCGCTCCCTTCCCACGCGCCGTGGCCGACGCGCTCGCTCACCGGCACCTGGCGCTGCTGCTCGATGGGCTGCGCGGCGACCCCAGCCGCTCTGCGGAAACGCTTTCCGGACCCGCGCTGACGCTGGGCGATCTGCAAGCCCTGACGCCTTCGCCCTCCCCCCCAGCCCCCTCTCCCGTACCACGGGAGAGGGGAAGTGAGTAAAGCGTAGGTGAGGGAGTGCTGGGGAGACAGTCAAACTCGTTGCTTCTGGCTCCAGTTGGGCGTGGTAAGTTCCATGACCTCGCCGCGCCAGAAGGCCGCGCCATTTCGCAGGTAGGCCAGTCCCAGCGCCAGCGCCTGCCCGTAGTGGCTGGTGTTCGCCTCCACGGTCAACGCGTCAGGGAGAGCGGCGCGCTCCACCGGCTTGCCCTGTTGTAGCGCGCGAGCGACGCGAATGGCCGGATCATCGGCGTGATAGAACGCCGTTGTCACCTCGTACTGGGCCAGCTTCGCCGGGTCAGGGTTGGCGAACACCTGGCTATAAAGCGCGATGTCGAGATAGAGCGGTTGCAGCCGGGCGAAGAGCTGATCCAGCCAGCCGTCAATGTCGCCCGGATCGGGGTTCAGAGTGTGGCTGGATAGCAGGGCGCGCTGGAAGAGCGCGCGGACGAACTCCTCCAGCGCCTGGCCGGGGCTGGTGGCATTGTCCGCCAGCAGAAAGCGATTGAACGGCTCCGCCGCGCCCGCCAGATAGACTTCGCGGAAGACCTGCACATCGTAATAGGCCGAGACCTCGCGGATGCTTGCCGTGTCTTCCGCCGACACGCCGGTCTGACGACCCTGGAGCTGGTGATGGGCGGCGTTCCAGTCGGTCGCGGCGTGCCGGCTGAGCAGTGGCTTCATCACACGGTCGCAGGCATTGTGGGTCAGGCAGCCGGCGACGAAGGCGACCTTGCGCCGCAGGGTCGGGCGCGCGGCTTCGTCTGCCCAGCGTTCGCGCGCCAGCGTCAGCACGGTCGGCATCCAGCGGTTGCCGCCGCGCGTGATCGCGCCGAGGCGGGCGTACTCGACCTCTTCCGCCAGCACGGACTGGAAGAGCGGATCAAGCTGGTCATCATAGGGCGCCAGCCGGCGGCAATCCTCGAACACCGCCCAGTGGGTCAACAAATCCGACATCCCAGCTCCTCCCTTTCCGCGCGCCTCTCTAACCTACCCTTCCCCTCAACTCGCGAGACTCATCATACAACAGCGCCAATAGGCTATAGACGAACAGTTCAACCTGCGGGGACAAGGCGCGGCACAGGACACACTTGGCAGGGGTCGCGGTCTGGCGCCAGCCAGACGCCGATGAGCAGAGCGCGAGCCATGTGGAGGCGGAGCGGCTGCCGCCGCTGACCTGGCGGGCGCTGACCAATGGCCGGAGGCTGCGTGTTGTCGGAGGGCAGGCTCGTTGCTGAGCGAGGATTAGACATGCCATGCGACGCTCGCCGGGTGCGGTTGGCGTCGTTTTTCAGCTATCTGTTGTGAGAAAAGACGTATGACTCACGTTAATCAAACAACAGGATCACGGTCGCACCAGGCCGCAATGATGCGGTCCAGCGACGAGCCAGCGTAGGCATCTTACTCCTGCGTACCGGCTATCGGCAGCCGCCTTAACTGCCAGCTCGATTCGCCCCCTCGGCCATTCGCCTGTCGTGCCACCCGCAAATGTCACTCTGAACATGAAGGGAGTCGCACCGATGGATGACGAGCCGATCGCCGGCCCCAGCCGGATGAGCCTGGACGCCTTCAAGCAAGTGCTGGTCGCCGCCGGCAGCCCCGCCGCACCCGAAGCGGAGACCATGTATGCCGCGTTGAACGCTGCTGGCGTCCGCGCGGAAATCCTGCTCGCCTTCTTCCAGCACGAGAGCCAGTACGGCAAACTTGGCATCTGCCACGACTTCGATACGCGCAATCCCGGCAACGTGCGCTCGCCGGAGCAACCCGGCGCCGCCACAGTCATTGACACGCGGGGCGGTCCCTTTGCCAGGTACCCAACCTGGACGGCCGGCACGCAGGACTGGGCTGCGCGCTTGCTCGGCCCCAAGTACGCGGGGAGCGGGCTGACGACCGTGCGGCAGGTCATCCCGAAATACGCCCCCAGCAGCGACAACAACCAGCCGGAAAGTTACATCCGCGCGGTGCTGACCAGCGTCGCGCGCTGGACCGCCGGGAGCCAGCCAGCACAATCTTCGGCGGCCAAGCCAGCCATCGTCAGCAACCCCTCGCCGAACCGGGGCTTCAACAACGGCTTCACCCACCGGCCGGAGGGCGTCTGCTGGCATATCACCGAAGGGACCAACTCGCTCGGCTGGCTCTGCAATCCCCAGGCAGCCGCCAGCGCCAACTACCTGATCGATCGCGACGGCACGATCCACGAGCTGGTACCGCCGACCGAGAGCGCCTGGGCCAACGGCCGGGTGCAACAGCCGAATACGAGCAACCCGTTGATCGCTCGGTGGCAAAAGGAAGGATGCAATTTCAACCAGCGGACAGTCTCGATTGAGCACGAGGGCTTCTCCTCGCACAACAAGGGCGGCTCGCTCACCCCAGCGCAAATTGCCAGCACCGTGCAACTGACAGCCTGGCTGTGCAGCCAGTTCGACATCGCGCCTGACCAGGACCATATCCTTGGCCACTACGAGGTTGACAATATAGACCGCCATTTCTGCCCCGGCTTCTCGGCCGGTGAGTGGGAAGACTGGACCGAGCGGGTCGCCGTCCTCGTGCGCGGCGCCGCGTCCCCGCCGGCACAGTCCCCGGCGCCGGCCGCCGTCGCCGCCGACCCGAAGAACGCCAAACTCTTCGACGCGTTCGGCAAACTCCCTCAGTACATTGTGGGCGATGCGCTCTTCGAGGCGACCGCCGACCTGTCCGGAGTCACCGCCGGGCTGCCAACGGACGCGCTGTGTCTCGTCTGCGAGAAGAGCGTCCTGTGGACCGACGGGACGCTGGTAGATGCCTTCCATCGCGGGCAGTACGAGGAACTCCTGGCGCAAGGTAAGGTGGTGGAGCAGCGTAAGACCCGCGCCTTCTGGGGTCTCGCCCAGCCCCGCGAGACTCCGCGCGCTGGACGTCGCGCCCACGCCAAATAATTGACGAGCGAACCGTGGCGGCGAGATAGCCAGCATGGAGGAAGACGCCAATGGACTATCGCATCGTCTGGGTCCACGGCATCGGCGAGTACCACGCCGGGTATTCGGCGGCGTGGGAGCATGTCTTCAATGAATACCTCTCGTTCCCGCACGACGACTACATCGAGGTCTGCTGGGACACCGTTTTCACCGGCGCGCGGGCGCTGCCTGGCGCCCGCGCCCGCAAAGCGCCGCGCCCGCTTGCGCTGCCCCTGACGCCGAAGCAGCAACTGGCCGAAGCCGAGGTGCGGCAGGAATTGACGACGATCCTGCAAGCGCGGGCGTCGGCGCTGGCCCAGCCGCCGCCAGGGTCGCGCGCCGCGCCACGGGGCGTCATCGAATGGTCGGACCTGCGGCCACCACCGCCGGCCGGCGCGCGGGGTTGGCTGCCTGAATGGCTGGTTCACCCCGACACCTACCTGGGCGACTTCACCAAGTATCTCGTCAGCCGGCGCATCCGCACGGCGGTCAAGGAGAAAGCGAAGGAGCAGTTGCGCCCGCTCGCAGGCGACAACTACAGCGTCACCGTCATCGCGCACAGCTGGGGCACGGTCGTGGCCTACGACAGTCTGTGCGACCTGGAGGCCGAGTTGCCGGCGCTGCGCGTCGCCAATCTGGTCACGCTCGGCAGCCCACTCTGGCTCGTGCGCCATCTGCTCGATGACTCGTCGGGGCGCAAGCCAGGCGAGATAGCGGACTGGATCAATATCCACGCGCGCGGTGATCTCGTCGGCTCGTGGCTGAAACCGGCGTTCCAGGACGACCAGGACTACGAAGTTCCAACGATGGGCAATGATCCACACGGCAGTTATTTTGTCGAAGGCAACACAGCAGTGCAGCGCGACATCGTCGCACACGCCATCCTACAGACGTGAGTGCGTGAGTACGTGAGTCGTGAGTTACCTTGGACTGACCTTGCGCCAGTAGCCAGGCACCGCGCTGATCCAAACCCGCTCACGCACTCACGCACCCACGACTCACGCACTCCAAAGGAGGGTCGTCATGGCGAAAAAGGCGTTCTGCGTCGGCATTAATGACTATCCGTATGACGGCAGCGATCTCAATGGGTGCGTCAACGACGCCAGCGCCTGGGCGGAACTGCTGCTCGGCCACTACGACTTCCCTGCAACCGACGTGAGGGTGATTACGGACGCGGAGGCGACCAAGAGCAACGTGATCGCCGGAATCAAGGGCTTACTCGCGGGTGCCAAGGCTGGCGATATTCTGGTCTTCACCAACTCGTCGCACGGCACCTATGTCGCGGACACCGATGGCGACGAACCGGCCTACGACGAGGCGATGTGCCCCTACGATACCGCCGACAATCTGCTGGTGGACGACGACTTGCGCCACCTGTTCGCCGATCTGCCGCGCGGTGTCCACCTGTATGTCATCTCCGATTCCTGCTTCTCCGGCACGGTGACACGCGCGGCGGTCAACGAGAACCTCCCCGGCCTGCGGACACCCGACGACCGGCGGGTGCGCTTCCTCAACCCGGCGTTGCGCGGCGACCCGGTCTTGCCGAACCCCTGGAAGGCGCGCCCGAAATATCGGGACAAGTACCCTGAATCGGGGATGAAAGAACTCCTGCTGAGTGGCTGCACCGACAAGGAATATTCCTTCGACGCGCTCATCGGCAATGTCTACCACGGCGCGATGACCTACCACGCGATCAAGGCCATCAGCGACGCGAACTACCAGCTCACCTGGAACCAGTTACACTCCCGGCTCGGCTTCCTCCTCGACGACGCCGGCTACAACCAGCACCCGCAACTGGAGGGCAAGGCGAGCAATAAGCGGCGACCGATTTTCACGTAGACGATAGACGGTAGACGATAGTTCTTCTCCATAAGGCAGTGCCAATCTACCGGCATCGTGCCGATGACGAGCAACTACCATCTACCGTCTACCGAGGGGGCGAGATGGCGTCCTTTGACGAACGCGCCTTCATCGCTCGCGTCGAGTCGGCGAATGTGGACGAATTCATCCACCTGCTCCTACGCCCGACCGCGCCGGAGGAGCAGGCGCTTCGCGCGCATCTGGGCGACGAGCGCTTTCAACGCCTACATGGCCGGGCGCTGAAGCACGTCGCCCGGCGCGACGTGGCGCCGCCACGGGGGAATGTCGTCGTCATTCCCGGTATGCTCGGCAGCGCGCTCACCGCGTTCGACCGCACGGGCTCCGGCGTGCCGGTCTGGGTCAACGTGCCGGGTCTCACAGCGGGCGCGCTTGGGCGGTTGCGCCTGGCGGACGACGGCCTGGCTGAGGCGGACGCTACATACGAAGTGCGCGCCACCGGCATCCTGAAACGCAACTACGGCGACTTGCTCCTGGCGCTGGCCGAGGAATGGAACGTCCGCGCGTTCTGGTACGACTGGCGCAAGGACAGCAAACTCGCCGCCGCCGAACTCGAAGCCCGGCTCAATGGGTGGTTCCTCGACGATACCCCGACGCATCTCGTCGCGCACGGGATGGGTGGGCTGGTGGCGCGCGCGTTCATCCTGAACGCCCCCGAACGCTGGGCGGCGATGTGGGACCGGCAGTCCGCCGCGCCGGGGACGCGCGGCGGCCGGCTGCTCCTGCTCGGCGTCCCGCAGCACGGGTCGTTCATCATCCCGCAGACGCTGCTGGGCAATGCCGGCATCGCCAGAAAACTGGCCGTGCTCGATAGCCGGCGCGACCCCGCCGACCTCCTCGCTATTCTCCACACTTTCCCCGGACTCTACCAGCTGCTGCCGTCACCGCTCGTCATGCCCCGGATGCACCGGCTCTACGAGACCGCCACCTACGGACGGCTGGCGGTGTCGCAGCGCCACCTGGAGAATGCCCGGCGGCAGCACCAGGCGCTCAGTGGCGTGCTCGACCCCGCCCGCATGGTCAGCGTGCTCGGCACAGGCCAGCCGACTTTCAGCGACATTCTCGCCTGGACACAATTGGGAACCGACGCGGCCTACGCAATGACCAACCTGGGGGACGGCGTGGTTCCCCACCGGCTGGGACTGCTGGCGCGGCCCGCTGGCGCGCGGGCGCCGGCCTACTACGTCGAGGACGAACATGGCGCGCTGGTGGCGAACGGCAAGGTGCTCGCGGCGATCAACGACTTGCTCGGCAGCGGCACGACCACGGGGCTGAGCCAGCAGCCGCAGCTCCACCGCGCCCGGAACGGGCACTCCGGCACTTCTACCGAGCGTGAAGACGCGGCGAGCAAAGAGCGGGCGCGCCGCCGGTTCGTCACCTTGCAGGCCGACGACGAGCGCCTGTTCAGCGCGCTCATGCACCGCCTCAGAGTGCGGAGCGGGGCCGCGTCCGGCGGCAACTATGTCACGCCGGAGGAGCGCCAGCTCGCGGAGAGCCTCACCCGTGGGTTCCTGAGCGGCGCGGTCGCCCAGGCCGTCCGGGCGCGCGGTGTGCCGTTCGCGCCAGCGCGGATCGAGATTGGCTTACTGCACGGCGACATTGAAAAGCTGCACGCGCTTGACGCCGCCGGCCTGCCGGTCGACGCGGTCGCCGTGGGGCATTACATCGGCGTCAAGCCGCGAACAGCCGCGCTGGCGCTGGACAGGGCGATCAGCCGTGCGTTGCGCGGTAAGGCGGCGCCACGCCGGTCGGCGGAGAACGCCGAGGCCGGCGCGGAGGCGGCGGATGACCTGCTGCTCACGCACTACACCGAGCGGGGGATCATCCGAGGCGAACTGGGCCAGCCCTTCTTTCTGCCCGACCCGCGCCGTTCACGGGCCGGGGCGGACGGCGTGATCGCGGTCGCCGGCATGGGCCTGCCAGGGCGCTTCGGCGAACCGGAATTGACAGTGCTTGCGCGCGAACTCTGCTGGTCGCTGGGTCGCCTGGGCAAGCGTCACCTGGCTACCGTGCTGATTGGCGCGGGCAAAGGCAATTTGCCGGTACGTGACGCGGTGAGCGCCTGGATTCGCGGCATCAAGCACGCCATCACCGGCACGACCGCCGACGGGCCACGGCGCCTGCGGCGCATCACCTTCGTCGAGCGCGACCCGCTCCGGGTCGAGGCGATACAGGAGGCGATCCTCTACGAGGCGCAACGCCTGAACGCGGAAAACCGGCTGCACGTCGTCTACGAACCACTGAACGCTGCAGAGTTGCAACGCCTGCGCGCGGCGGGACGCCAATGGCTCCGCCGCGAGTGGGAACGGGAATGGGTGCGGCGGCAAGAGGGGCAGGGTGACCCCGACGCCCAGGAGCCGACGCGCGTGACCGTGGGTCTCGGTCCGCGTATCTACCGCTTCGGCGCGATCACTGAGACCGCCTCAATCCCCGAGCGCGAGATTCCCCTGGACCCCGCGCTGGTGATGCGCGCCAACGACGAACTGGCCGCCGAGTGGGATCCCGCGCTGCAACTCGAACGCGGGCAATTTTTGGCCCGCCTGCTGGTGCCGGACGATCTGCGCACCCAGCTCCACACCAGCGCACCGCTGGTGCTTGTGCTCGACGCGGCGTCCGCCCGCATCCACTGGGAACTGCTGGCGCGGTCGGACCTGATCAGTGCGATCAGCCAGCCCGGCGACGACCGCATCACAGGCGATGGCAGGGACTATTTCCTCGGTACCAGTCGCGGCTTCACCCGGCAGCTCCGCACCACGTTTGCCCCGCCGCCCGAGGCGCCACCACCGCCCCAGCGCCTGCTGCGCGTGCTGATCATCGCCGACCCGGCTGAAGACGCGCCCCTGCCCGGCGCCGAGGCGGAGGGCGTCGAGGTCGCGGCCCTCTTCGAGTGCTTCAATACCGTCTACGAGGAAACAAGCGTCAACCGGGTCGAGGTCGTGCGGCTCTTTGGCCCGCGCGAGGCGACCCGCACGAACGTGCTGCGCCACCTGATTCTCCGCTCCTATGACGTACTGCACTTCGCCGGTCACTGCGTCTACGATCCGCAAGACCCGGCCGCCTCCGGCTGGATCTTCACCGGCGGTGAGCGGTTGAGCGCGAATGAGTTGCGGCGGGTGGACCGCATCCCGAAGTTTGTTTTCTCCAACGCCTGCGAGTCCGGCATTACGCCCGACCGCTCCCAGGAGCGGTCGGTGGACCTCGCCCCAAGTTTCGCCGAGTCCTTTTTCGCGCGCGGCGTCTCGAACTTCGTCTGCACCGCCTGGCCGGTTGACGACGTCGCCGCGCGCGAGTTCGCGCTGCGGCTCTACGCCGGACTGCTCGGCCTCGCGCTGGTGGACGGCCAGGGCAGCCGCTACGAGGCCGTAGAAGCGGAGCCGATGCACGTCGCGATGCGCCAGGCCCGGCTGGCGATCGCCGACACTCCCGGCGGCGCGCGAACCTGGGGCGCTTACCAGCACTACGGCAATCCCTATCTGCGCTTCTTTGCCCCGACCCCGCTGCGTCGGCCACGCCCGCAGCCAACTGTGGCGAAGGCGCCTGCCGAGGCCGCCGGCACAGGCACGCCAGGGTAACGACGCTGGCATTCCGCACTCTGTAGATATTCACTGTTGGGCTTGCTGGATGTGGCCCCGGATTGAAATCCGGGCCTGGGCACATCGGCGATGTGACGAAGTCCGCTGTGCGGACTGAGTGCTGGATAGGCCGGTATCATTCCCTATGTTGGCAGATCACAATCCGCGACACGGATTCCGTCCACACGGTAGTGTGTCCGGGCCCGGATTTCAATCCGGGGCCATAGCCAGCAGGCCACTACATCTGAACAGTTACCGCAAATCCCGCCGGGTTGTCTGCCGTGCCCCGGCACGCTATGCTACCGTGCCCGCCGCCGAGCTGGTCACGCTGGATGTGACCAGCCCACTGGGTGGCGCGATGACGCGCAGGAGACCGCATGGCGTCGCCCGTTGACCAGTCGGCCAGCCGTGGGGCGCTCGCCACGCCCGCCACCCAGGCCGCGCTGGGCGTTCCGGAGCCGCGCGATCCCTATCGCGCGCTGCGCTTCCGCGATTTCCGCCTGCTCCTGGTCGGCGTCTTCCTCGGCTCGTTCGGGCAACAGATGCTGACGGTCGCGCTCGGGTGGGAGCTGTACGACCGGACCCGGTCGCCGCTCGCACTCGGCGGCATCGGCCTGGCGCTCATCATCCCGGTCATCCTCTTCTCGCTGCCCGCCGGGCACGCCGCCGATCGCTATAGCCGCAAGCGGGTGATGATTGCTGCCCAGGCGGTGGTGGCGCTCGGGGCGCTGGGGCTGGCTGCCCTGTCCGCACGGCACGGGCCGCTGCTCGCGATCTATGGCTGCCTGGTGCTCATTGGCAGCGGCCAGGCGTTCAACAATCCCGCCAGCTCGGCGCTCGTCACGCAGGTTATCCCGCCCGAGGCGTACGAGAGTGCGATTACGTGGCGCAGCAGCGTTGGGCAGGTCTCGTCGGTGCTGGGACCGGCGGCGGGCGGCTTCCTGATCAGTCTCCTCCACGGGGCCAGTGGCGTCTTCGCGCTGCACGCGCTGGCCGCGCTCTCCTTCGCCGCGCTGCTCACGCTGCTGCGGGTCCACCGGCCGCAGGTGCGGGCCAGCGGCGGGCGCACCCTGCGTGCCCTCACGGAAGGCGTGCGTTTCCTCAGTCAAACGCCGGTCCTGCTGGCGGCGATCACCCTGGACCTCTTCGCGGTGCTGCTCGGCGGCGCGACGACGCTGCTGCCGATCTTCGCGCGCGACATCCTCCAGGTCGGCCCCACCGGCCTGGGCTGGCTCCAGGCCGCCTCGTCCGTCGGGGCCATCACCATGGCGCTCACACTCGCCCATCGCCCCGTCTTCACGCGCGCCGGGCGCACACTGCTGCTGGCCGTGGCTGGTTTCGGCCTGGTGACGATCGGCTTTGGCCTATCGCGCTTGTTCATCGTCTCCTTCCTACTCCTCCTGGTGCTCGGCGCTCTGGACAACATCAGCGTCGTCATCCGCAGCACACTGCTGCTCCTGCGAACGCCCGACGAACTGCGGGGCCGGGTCAGCGCGGTGAATTCGCTCTTCATCGGCACCTCCAACCAGCTCGGCGGCTTTGAGTCTGGCCTGGTGGCGCAGTTCGTCGGGCCGGTCCTCGCGGTCGTTGGCGGTGGCATCGGCACCATCCTGGTCGTGCTTCTGGTCGCCTGGCGCTGGCCCGCGATGCGTGACTTGCGGACTCTGCGTGAGCCAGACCCAACGCCGTTAGCCGGGTAAGCGAGCGCCCAGTAGGACACCTGGGGCAACGCGGCGGCCGGGCGCGGGCTTCACCGCGCTGCCAGCGCCCGCGCCAGCGGCGGCACGACCTGCTTCTTACGTGAGACGATACCGGGCAGGGCGGCGCGGTGGTCAGTGGCGTCGCCGCCAAGCACGAACACGCCGGCGAGCAGCTGCCGTTCCGCCGCGCCGGGGTAGAGCGCCAGGCTGCCGCCGTGCAGGATGTCGGTGACGAGCAGGAGCGCGTAGTCATACGACTCGTCCGCTTTCAGACGCGCCAGAGCGTCCAAAAACTCGGCCTGGTGGTCGAGGAAATAGTCGGTGGCGAGCGTCTCAGCCTGGCCCACAGCCAGCCGCGCGCTGCCGAACTCATAACTCTTCAAGTTGCTCTGGATGATCTCCTGTGGCGTCGTCGCGCTGAAATCGGACCGGGCGCGGAAGAGTTCCTGCGCGAACGCCGCCGGGTCGAGGCCCGCGAGCGGCCCGAGCGCGGCAACGGCGATACGGTCCCGCTCGGTCGTCGTCGGCGACGTCAGCAGGAGCGTGTCGGAAATGATCGCGGCCAGCAGCAGCCCGGCAATCGGTCGCGCCGGCGTCAGCCCGGCGCGCTGGTAGAGTTCGTAGACGATCGTCGCGGTGCAGCCAACCGGTTCGAGCATGAAGAGGATCGGCTCGGCGGTATGCAGGTCGCCGAGGTTATGGTGATCGAGCACGCCGAGCAGTTCGGCCTCGTCGAGACCGTCCACCGCCTGCGACCGCTGATTGTGGTCTACCAGAATCACGCGCTTGCGCCGGCCGCGCAGCAGGTCAGTCCGCGACACAATACCGCGGACGCGGCCATCGTCATCCACCACCGGCAACGGCTGCCCGCCCGCGCCGGGCGCGAGCAGAATGTGCGCGGCGTCGGCGGCGAGATCGTCCGGGTCAACCGTCTGGTCGGCTGAATGCAGCAGGTCGCTGACCGGCAGGCTGAGGTTGAGCAGCCGCGCGGCGGCGTAGGTGTCGTGCGCCACGGCGATCAACGCCGCGCCGCGTTCGCGCGCCTGGGCGCGAATGGCCGCACTCGGTGGGGTGCCGCCCGTCACAATCAGGTACGCCGCGCCGGCCGCAAGCGTCGTCGCCTGGGCATCTTCGCGGTCGCCTACCAGCACCAGGTCGCCGGGCGTAATCCGCGCGTGCAGCGTTTCGACCCGCGCCGCGCCAATCCAGACCCGGCCGGTGAAATGACGTCCGGCCGTACCTTCCAGCAACGTGCCGCCGCTGACCCGCAGGAAGTGGTCGAGCGCCAGCGGCCCGTGCCCCTCCGGCGCGATCGTCATGTCGCTGAGATACCGTTCGGCGATGTCATCAAGGGTCAGGACGCCGCGCAACCGCCGCGCGTCGTCCACGACCGGCAGCAGGCGCTTGCGCTGCTCGCGCATCGTGCGCGCGGCGTCGTAGAGCGTATCATCTTCGCGCGCGGTCACGACATCGGGGTTCATCACGTCGGCCACGCGCTGGCGCACATCAGCGAGCAGCAGCGGCGGTTCGACGCCGCAGCGGGCGAGCGCGGCGGCGGTCTCCGCCCAGAGCGGCCCCAGGCGCGCGGGCGTTGCCCCCGGCAGGTCGGTCGCCCGGCGCAACGCCGCATAAGCGATCGCCGAGCAGATGGTATCGGTATCGGGATTCTTGTGGCCGACGACGTAGACGAGTGATGAGTGATCGGGTTCGAATGTTGTCATGGTTCCTCATGTGCGGATTGTGGATCGGGTATGGTGGCTGGCGGGCGCGACGCCGCTGATAGCCGCCGCCGAATGAATTCGGCGCTAGAGGCTGCGGCCACAAAGTCTCCTCACGGAGACTGGAATTGAGGCTGACCTATCGCTACGCCAGCAGCCAGCCCCAGCCTCACGGTGAATCCAGTCCCCGCGCACGGGGACTTCGTGGCCGCAGCCCTTCGCCCCGATTGCAATCGGGGGTTGCCCACATCGGCACTACGCTACCAGCAGGCTACCACGCTCGCCCGTTCCACTCGTCAGTCGTCACTCGTCACTCGACACTCTTCACGACGTGAGCGAGACACGGTCCATCTGGCGGTAGGTCATGCTGACGCTGGTGCCGGTGTGGATGCGCTGAATCGTCTGGCCGATGATTGGCGCGACCGAGATAACTGCGATCTTGTCGAGTCGCTTCTCGTCCGGTAGCGGCACGGTGTCGGTCACGACGATCTGGCAAATCGGACTCTCGCGCAGGCGCGCGACCGCCGGACCAGAAAGGATCGGATGGGTCGCCGCGACGTAGACATCAAGCGCCCCGCGCTCCAGCACCAGCCGGGCGGCCTGCGTGACCGAGCCGGCAGTATCAATCTCGTCGTCCACCAGCAGCACCGTGCGGCCGTTGACATCACCGATGACGTTCAACGGTTCGCTGCGCCCATCATTCCCAATGCGGCGCTTTTCGATAATCGCCAGTGGCGCGTCGAGCAACTCCGCGAAGTTGCGCGCCCGTTTCGTGTTGCCGAGGTCGGGCGAGACGACGACGAGTTCGGGCAGACGAAGTTCGTGAAAATGCCGCGCCAGCAGATACATCGCCGTCAACTCATCCACCGGGATATTGAAGAAACCCTGAATCTGGCCCGCGTGGAGGTCCACGGTCAGTACACGATTTGCCCCGGCGGTGGTAAGCAGATCCGCCAGCAGCCGCGCCGTGATCGGCACGCGCGGCTGGTCTTTCTTGTCGGTGCGGCCATAGGCGTAGTACGGCATCACCGCGGTGATCCGGCCGGCCGAAGCGCGCTTCAACGCGTCAATCATGATCAGCAGTTCCATGATGGACTGGCTCAACGGCGCCGACAGCGGTTGCACCACGAAGACATCGTTGCCGCGCACGCTCTCCAGCAGCCGCACGAAGATATTCTCGTTGCTGAAGGTGAAGACATCGGCCCGGCCCGGCGGAATGCCGATACTCTCGCAGATTCCGGCTGTCAGCGCCGGATGCGCGTTACCGCCAAAGATGGTCAGTTCGTCGTACAGGGCCATGTCCACCCCCAATCGAACGCGGAATGCGGATCGCGGAACGCGGAATTAATGGGTTGATCGAGGCGACGGTGATAGCGACGAGTTCGTCGCTCTCGGCTAGTAAGGCTGCGATGTGCCCCCCTTGTGGGACGAGATTGCTATCACGCAGCAACTCCAGCCAGTAGGCGCACTCATCAGCTTCTTCTTCGACGATGCTCATCTTGGCAATAAAGCCGGCGGGGGACTCGGCCCGCCGCGCGGCGCGATAGTTCGCGCCAACTGATGTGCCGGCACGCAATAGTTGCTTGCCACGCACCACCGTCACGCTATCATACGGCAGTGCCTCCACGAGCTGGATTATCGCCAGCGCGAACGCCTCCGTGCGCGCACCCAGATCGCTCGGCGCTCGCCCAATGGCCGCACCGGCCATCCTGGCTCCTATTCCGCATTCCGCGTTCCGCGCTCAGCGTTCAAGTGTTTCGTGTTCGAAAGGTTGTCGAGGGCATTGCGGGCGGCGGCTTGCTCGGCCAGCCGCTTATTTGAACCTTCGCCGACACCGAGCGCGTGCCCAGCTACCCTGGCCTCAAC
Organism: Thermomicrobiales bacterium; assembly: GCA_035763465.1. Classification (GTDB taxonomy): domain Bacteria; phylum Chloroflexota; class Chloroflexia; order Thermomicrobiales; family CADCWN01; genus DASUBC01. The sequence goes on along the minus strand of DASUBC010000060.1, from coordinate 13,466 downwards.
CGTAAAGGCGCTCTCGGTCGCGGGCACGCCACGCGCTACCACCGCATAGCTCAGCGTGCGGCGGTCCGCGCCGCTACTCACGCCCGGAATGCGCTGCTGAGGATCCTGCACCAGTTCCTGCAACCGGCCCTTGTAATTTTCAGTCGCGAATCGAGCGATGATCGCGTCGGCCTCAACCAGCCGGCCCGCCAGAAACGCGCGCGCGGTGTCGAGTCCCTGATCGAGGTAGATGGCCGCGAGCAGCGCCTCAAACGCGTTCGCCAGCACGCGGTCACTGAGGTCTTCAGGCTCGATTTCGCCTTTAGTAATATACAACAACGACCCAACACCAAGCTGGCGCGACCAGCGCGCCAGCGTATCAGTGCGGATGAGCGCGACCCGGCGGGCGGTCAACTGGCCTTCAGGCAGATCGCTGAAGCGGCGGAAAAGCACATCGGCAACCAGGAAGCCGAGGAGCGCATCCCCCAGAAACTCCAGGCGCTCGTTCGAAGCCCAATTCTCATTGCCGGCTTCGTTGAGAAATGAGCGATGCGTCAAGGCCCGGCGCAGGAGGTCGGGATTGGCAAACTGGACCCCGAGCGCAGCCTCGGCGCGGCGGACGCGCGCATCGCTCGGCGGCTCTACGCCAGCGTCAATGAGGGGTTCACCAACGATTGAGTCGTTCACGAGCGCGCCAGCTCCGCATCGAGATTGATGCCGCTGGCAGCCGCAACCTGGGCCAGCTGGTCCCAATCAATGGCGATCTCGTACACGTAGTGGTTCGGCTCGGTCTGCTCCGCATGAGACGACGCCAGCTGCGACCGCACCAGGAACTGCACGAGCGCATCGGCCATCGTGTTTTCATCGTGCTGGCGATCGTCAAGCGTCACCTGGGATTGCCCGGCCAGGCGGGCGGCGTACGCGCGCCGCAGACCGGCGGCGAACGCCGGGCCAAGCTCGGTCGCCCGCTGTCGCTCACGACCAAGCGCGAGTTGTTGGTCAAGGGTAATGGTCTCACCTGGTTCTCGTGACCCGGCGATCAACTGGACCGCTTTCTGATCCTGCTGCCCGAGATCACGCTCGACCAGATGTTCCAACAACCGCTCCAAGCCGTCCGCCACACATCCCTCCTGGGTTCCAACACCACCGCCATGTCTCTCGTTGCGGAATTATACCGCGTGCGACGGAAGTGGGCGGTAGAGGGCCGGGGATAAGGGATAATTGCTCATCCGGAGCGCAATGCTGGAACGCTGGGCGCATCCGCCGCGCCAGGCGCTTCAGCCTCCTGCGCGAGTGGCGCCACGAGCTGTTCGACGCCGTCCAGGAGAACCTGGCCGCGACGTCTCTGGCGAGCGGCGACGGGAAGTCCCCAGGATTGTAATCGGGGGCTACCCTCCTACCTTCCTGACCCGCCCGGAGCCGCTGACTACCTGCGTTACGCGCGGATTGCCCCAGTAGTCCACCGAACCGGAACCGCTGACGCTCACAATTAGCGTGGCGCTGGCGCGCACCTGCGCGCCGCCAGAGCCGCTGAGGTTGACCTGGGTGCCCTGGCTGGCGAAGTTGCTGGCGTGGTAACTACCGGAGCCGGAGATAGTGACGGCTTCGCTGGTGGTCGCGCCGGCCAGTGTGATGCCGCCGAAGCCATTCTGCGCGGCCTGGAGGGTTTGCGTTTGTACCTGGGCGAAGGTGAGACTGCCGGACCCGGAGACGGCGAGCGCGAGCGCGTCAGCGTTCACCAGATCGAGCGTCCCGCCACCCGAACCGCTGACCGTGATGGCGAGATGCGCTGACTGCACCGGACCAGCCTGCAAACTGCCCGAACTGGCGAGGGCGATGCCGGTGATCTCCTTCATCGTGAGAAAGAAATCAATCGGCTGCCTCGTCGTGATGCGCGTCGCTGGGGCCAGCCGGATCGTCAGCCGGTTGTGCCGCACAGTTGTGACGATCTTCGGCAGCAGGTCGTCTTCAGTTTCCACTGTCAGCGATTCCGTGGCGCCTTGCGTGAGGTGGAGCGTGCCCATCATCGCCAGTTCCACTTCCGTAAAGCCTTGCACCGGCCGGTTCTCTCGCATCACCTGCCCCCCGCTCTCAGCGAACGTGCCCGTCGGTTAGTCCGGAATGGCGGTGTGTCGGCAGACGAGCACCACGCAATTCTGCACTCACTGACACCTGACGACCGGCGACTCCGCCAATTCAGCGCGCCGGGCGGACTAGCAGCAGCGAATTGGCCGAGCGGGTGACGACCTTCGCGCCGATACTACCCGACCAGAGCGCGTCGAGGCCCGCTTTGCCGTGCGTCGCCAGCGCCAGCACATCGCCCGCGCCATCGCGCGTGGCCGACTCCGTCACCTGGCGCACGGCGTCGCCACGCGCGACCTGGGTGCGAACGGCAACCTGCGCCTCCTGTAAGCGGGCTTGTAGCCCCGCCAGGTACGCTGTTGCCGTCGCTTCTTCAAGGTCGAGCGCGGCGGCGGTCGCGGTCGGGGTCAGCAATGCGGCAGCGGCGCGGTCGCCGCTGATCGTGCCGAGCGTGGCGACCACGACGACGAGGCGCAGCACCGCGCCAAAGGCCCGCGCCAGTGTCAGCGCGGCCGGCAACGCCGCCTCGCCTACCGGCGTGCCGTCGAGCGCCACGATGACCGCACGGGGCGTGAAGGCGTGGTTGATGCCGCCGGGGCCGGGGCGGACGAGCAGGATAGGCGCGCCGGCGCGGCGCACGGCGCGTTGCGCCAGCGAGCCGGAGAGCCACTCGCGCGGCCCGCCCTGGCCGTGCGTGCAGAGCACGATCAGCGTGGCGGTGTCGGTCACTTCGGCGGCGTGCGCGGCGATGCTCGCCGCTACATCGCCCTCCGGACTGGGATGCGCGTGGATCTCGACCGGAATCCCGAGGTCGGCGAAGCGCGAGGCGATGCCGCGCAGGTACGCTTCCGCCGCCGCGACGTCCGTCAGATGCCGCTCGCCATGAATCGTGGCCGGCGCGTTTCGTTCGAGCACATGCAGCAGCGTCACCCGCGCGCCGAGTCGTTCGGCCAGCGCGGTTGCAGCCGGCAGCGGCGCCTCCGCCAGCCGCGACCCATCGAGCGGCACCAGCAGCTGGCCGATCGGCAAGGGCTGTAACGGTTCCATCGCACGCTCCTATCAGGTTGGTCGAAGGTCTCTCCTGACAAGGCGGTGGCCTTCTACCAGCCGGCGTTCGCAGTCTGCTCGCAGCGTTGACCGTAAAGACCTTCGACTTTCGACTTTCGACCTTCGACTCGCTCTCCGATCTTACCCGAAGAACGTCTGGTGCAGCAGGAAGATGTTCAGGGCGACGATCAGGGCGACGACGGCGGTGGCGATGGCGGTAGTGACGCGGTGATTGACGAGGTCGCCCATCAGCGCGCGGTTTCGTGTGAAGAGCACGAGTGGGATGAGCGCGAACGGAATGCCGAACGAAAGCACGACCTGGCTGATGACGAGCGTGCGCGTGGCGTCAACACCGAGCGCGATCACCAGCAGCGCGGGCGCCATGGTAATCAGGCGGCGGACCCAAATCGGAATGTGCCACTTCAGGAAACCCTGCATGATTACCTGCCCGGCCATCGTGCCGACCGTTGAAGAGGAGAGGCCCGAAGCCAGCAGGGAAATCGCGAAGATGGTGCTGGACGCGCCGCCGAGAATCGGCGCGAGCGTGCGGTGCGCTTCGAAGATGATGTCGTTGGCGGCGGTCACGTCAATACCTTTGGCCCAGAAGGTCTCGGCGGCCATCAACAGCATCGCCGCATTCACGAGGCCCGCCACGCTCATGGCGATGACGACGTCCACCAGTTCAAAGCGGAAGAGCCGGCGCGCCTGCGCGCTGTCACGCGCGACGACGCGGTCCTGCGTCAGCGCCGAGTGGAGATAGATAACGTGCGGCATCACCGTCGCGCCGAGAATACCGGACGCCAGCAGAATGCTCTCGGTGCCCGCGAACTGCGGGTGAATGATCGCGCTGGCGGTCGCGCCGAAGTCGGGTTTGCCCAGAATGGTTTCCGCCAGGTAGCAGAGCGCGATGATGCCGACGAAGCCGGTGATGATCGCTTCGAGCGGCCGGAAGCCGAACCGTTGCAAACTGAGGATGATGAACGTCGTGAGGCCGGTCAGGATGCCCGCCGGCAGCAGCGGGATGCCGAAGAGCAGATTGAACCCGACGGCCGCGCCGAGGAACTCGGCCAGGTCGGTTGCCATCGCGACGACTTCAGCCAGCGCCCAGAGGACATAGACGACCGGGCGCGGGAACCGCTCGCGGATAATTTCCGGCAGGTTGCGGCCGGTGGCGATACCGAGTTTGGCCGAGAGCGCCTGAATCAACATCGCCATCAGGTTCGAGGCGACGATCACCCAGACCAGCAGGTAGCCAAACTGCGCGCCGCCCTGAATATTCGTCGCGAAATTGCCGGGGTCAACGTAGGCGATACAGGCGATGAACGCCGGCCCGAGAAAAGGGAGCAGGCGGGCCAGACGTCCTTTCTTACTGGTGCCCTGGAGAACCGCGGTCGCGGTCGAAAGTGTGCCGGAATCGCCACCGCTGCCAATGACTTCACCCGCATAACGGCGGCCTTGCGAAGCAATCGGTTCAGACTTCACCATTGCTGCTTTCCCATCCCCCAGGCGATCATTCTTCACTAGCGGACCGCACAAAAATCTCACCGGCCAGTTCGCGTCCCAAGAGCTGTTCCGAACTCGCGGCGTCCGCGCCGACGCGCACGCGCAGCGGGCCATTGAACGGCAAGGCTTCCAGCACCATAACGGTAACTCCAGGGAATAGCCCCATCCCGGCCAGATAGCGGAGTTTTGCGGCGTCGCCATCGGTCACGCGGCCGACGATACCGCCTTCGTCCGGTCCCAGCGCGGCGAGCGGGCGCGACGCCCGCGCGGGCATCACCCCTTCGCGCGTCGGGATCGGGTCGCCGTGCGGATCGAGCGTCGGATAGCCGAGCAGCGCGTCAATCCGCGACTCCAGTTCGTCGGAGACATGATGTTCCAGGCGGTCGGCCTCTTCGTGGACGGCATCCCAGCTGTAGCCAAGCGCCTCCTTCAGATAACACTCCAGCAGGCGATGGTGCCGAATAACTTCCAGCGCGATCTTCTCGCCCGCCGGCGTCAGCGTCACGCCCCGGCGGGGGTTATGTTCCGCCAGGTGCAATTCGGCCAGTTTCTTGAGCATCCCGGTCGCCGACGGCGCGGAGACGTCCAGCGCCTCGGCGAGCGCGCCGGTGCTGACTGCCTCGGCCGCACCTTCGTGCCCGAGTTTGTAAATCGTCTTGAGGTAGTCTTCCATCGCCCGACTGATCATAATATCCTAACTCGCGAATTAGCCTTACCTAAATAGAGTATACCGCATGGCGAAGTTAAAGCAAAGGGGGGACCGGCCAGGAGATTGCGTCACTGCGGACAAGCTGCTCCTTCGGTTGTGCTATCCCGGCGGCACGCTCGATCCCTCGGTGGCAGCCGGCATCCCATCCGGTGGGCACAGGCCGGCCACGAGCGCCTCAAGCCCGAACATGAACTGCGCCTCACCGGCAAGCGTACCCAGGTAAGGGAGAGCGGCGGCCACATGCGGGAACTCGTCGGCCGGCACGCGCGCGAATCCCTCGCGCCACTGCGCGGCGTAGGCGCTCGCCGGCTGCGCGTGGACACGCGGCGCCTCCCAGAGGACGAAGCCGAGCGTGTAGATCAGCACCGCGTAGATGGCGCGGGCCGCCGCCTCCGTCGTGAAACCGTCGCGTTGCACTGGTCCGAGCAACAATTCCAGCCCGCGAAAAATGCCGGGACCGATCACGCTCCGCTGGGCCAGCACGCCCGCGACCCCCGGATGAGCGAGCAGCACTTGCCGGATGCCCCGTCCCCAGCCAAGCAGGACCGCGCGCCAGTCGCCCCCGTGCAGCTCGCGAACACGGACCTCGGCGATGGCCCGCATTGCCACCGCGTCGAGCAGCTCCTGCTTGCTACGGACGTAGCCATACAGCGTCATCACCCCGGCGTCGAGCCACCGCGCCAGGCGCGGCATCGAGAGCGCTTCAACGCCCTCGGCGTCTACCAGCGCGAGCGCCGCGTCCACCACGGCCTCACGGGTGAGCGACCCGCGCGGTCGCCGTCGCCGCCCTGGCGCCGTCTCGGCACTGGCGTCACGCTTTGCCGTCATCGTTCGTTGGCCCTCCTACTTGACAACTCGTCACTCCTGCCTTATAGTAAGGCTTACCGTAAAGGTGACGCAATAGCAACGGCGGCGCAACTCGCGCCGGGAGGCGAATGGGCGATGGCAACTAGTGGCCGCGTCCCGACGACCGTAGCCCTCTCAGCTGAGGGTGACCTCTCCCGTACCGGTAGCCCGGTATCTAGCGCGCGACCGCGTCCTCTGGCTTCCGCCGCCGCAGCCCTGCTCTGTCTCGGCGCGGGCGTGGCCCCGCTGGCGGCGCGCTGGATCGCCGGTGGCGGCGCCCGGGTCGTCTATGGGGTATTCCTCACGGCGCTCTATCTCGCGGTCACGCTGATCGCCAGGCGCTCCCCGGCGCTCCGCCCGTTCTGGGAACTGTCGTTCGCCTTCAGTATTTTCGCCCTGGTACAGGTACTCAATAACGCCATTCCCGGTTACGTTGGCCGCCACATTCTGCACACTCCACCCCAGGCAGGCAATCCGCTCGCTTCAACGGTCTGGGGCACCGTCGTGATCCAGCTCCTGGAGACCGTCATTGCCATTCTTCCTGTCATCGGCTTCACGTTATTGTCGGGGCGGGACCTGGGCGCAATCTACGCGCGGGTCGGCCGGCGCGGTGGCTGGCTCATCTTCGCCCTGGTGTTCTTTGTCGGCTTTTATGTCTACCTCGCCACCCTGACGCTCCGTCCAGATAGCCCGGCGCGCCGGCTGCTGCCCACCAATGGCTCGCTCAGCCTCGCCCACTTGCTCGCCCTGACACCCGCTCTCCTGGTGGTCGCACTCTCGAATGGTTTCGAAGAAGAAGTGCTCTTCCGTGGGCTTTTCCTGCAAAAGTACCAGGCGCTCTTCGGTTTCGGCGTCGCGAATGTGCTGCAAGCGGCGGTCTTTGCCGTCGCCCATATTGGGATCAGTTACACACCCACCGCCCTGTTCTTCATCATCGTGCTGGTCTTCCCGCTCGGGCTGGTTGCCGGCTATCTCATGCGCGCCACGAACGGCGTCGTCGTGCCCGCCATCTTCCACGCCGCGCTCGACCTGGCGATTTACCTGGCTTTCCTCTCCTACGTGGCCTAGTTCGTCCAAGATACCGGGTCAGGTCTGAACGATTACCACGGCCCACTTGACCAGCCCGTTCGGCTGTTATGGCGTATACTTAGGGGTGCGGGGCGCCTCTGGCGTCCCTCGGCATGGTCCGCGACCTCCGCTGGGGCAGGCGCGCGGCCAGTCGGACGCCGAGACGCACAGCGTACGGGGGGAGAATGACGGGCACGCAGGAGCTCACTGCCGCTCTGCCGGATCAGGTAGGGTCGATCAATCACATTCAAGAATCGCTACGGGGTCGCTCGTATGTCGCTGATCGCAGCCTGGCGACGGCGCTCTTTCTGGCGCTGCGCCTCGGCAAGCCGCTGCTGCTCGAAGGCGAGGCCGGCGTCGGTAAGACCGAAGTCGCCAAGACGATGGCCGACCTCCTCGCGACCGACCTCATCCGCCTGCAATGCTATGAAGGGCTGGACGTCAACCACGCGGTCTACGAGTGGAATTACGCCAAGCAGATGCTGGAAATCCGCATGTTGGAGGCCGAAGGCGCGGCGCGCGATCACGCGTTGCAGGAGATTTTCGGTCCCGAGTTCTTGATCAAGCGGCCACTTTTGCAGGCGATCGAGTACACCAACGTCAATGGCGGCAAGCGGCCCGTCCTCTTGATTGACGAAATTGACCGCGCCGACGAAGAGTTCGAAGCGTTCTTGCTCGAACTGCTCTCCGATTTTCAGATCACCGTGCCCGAGATCGGCACGCTGAAGGCGACGACGCCGCCGGTGGTGATTATTACCTCCAACCGCACGCGCGAACTGCACGACGCGCTGAAGCGGCGCTGTCTCTACCACTGGATTGACTACCCCTCCATCGAGAAGGAGGAGGAGATCATCGCCGCGCGCTTGCCCGAGGCGCCGCAGACGCTGGCCCAGCAGATCAGTCGCTTCATGCACGAACTGCGCCAGGTGGACCTTTATAAGGTGCCCGGCGTCGCCGAGACGCTCGACTGGGCGTCGGCACTTGTGGTGCTCGAACAGCAGGACCTGCGGCCCGACATGGTGGACGCCACGCTTGGCGCGATCCTCAAGCATCAGGAAGACGTCACGAAGGTCAGCGGCGACCTGAGCAAGCAACTGCTCGCGGCGGCGGCGAATGGCGAGTAACGTGCTGCCGCTGCCGCACGAGCGCGACCTGGGACGCGGCGAAGAGCTCCTCGACCGCATCGTTCGCTTCGGGCGTTATCTGCGGCTGGTCGGCTTGCCGGTGACGGTGGGCCAGGTGATGGACTGCGCCACGGCGGTCGAAGCGGTCGGCCTTGTGCGCGAGGATTTCCGGCTGGCCGCGCGGACGGTCTTCGTCACGCGCAAGGACGACGGCGTGCTCTTCGACAAGGCGTTCGATCTCTACTGGCGCTATACGACCTTCGCCGACGAGAACCCCTTCGACGAACTGGCGAACCTGTTGCCGCCCGACCAGACGCCGCAGGGCGACGAAGAGTCCATCCCACCACCGCCCGGCAAAGACCGCCGGCGCGGCCAGGAGGACGAAGACGCCGAGCGCCGCATGGGCCAGCGCGAGCTGGAAGAAGGCGAAAGCGCCGACGACGCGGAGCCGGACGCGCAGCTGACCTACAGCGCCAGCGAGGCGCTGAAAGAGAAGGACTTCGCGCAGTTCACCACAGACGAGATGGAACATGCCAAGCACCTGATGGAGCGTATCGCCTGGCAGATCGCCCAGCGCCGCACGCGCCGCACGGTGCGCGCCTCCAAAGGCAGGTACCTCGACCTGCGCCGCTCGCTGCGCCAGAACATGAAGTATGGCGGCGAGCCGATCGAACTTGCCCGGCGGCGGCGAAAGATGAAGCCGCGCCAGGTCGTGCTGATCTGCGACATCAGCGGCTCGATGGACCGCTACTCGCGCCTGCTGCTCCAGTTCGTCCATACCGTGGAAAACAATCTCAGTCGCGTAGAGGTCTTTGTCTTCGGCACGCGCCTGACACGCATCACGCGGCAGTTGCGCGTGCGGAACATTGACGCCGCGCTGGAGCGCGTCTCACACGAAGTGCAGGACTGGGCCGGCGGCACACGCATCGGTGAATCACTGCTGACCTTCAACACGCGCTGGGCGCGGCGCGTACTCGGGCGCGGCGCGATCGTCCTGATCATCAGCGATGGCTGGGACCGGGGCGACGTGGATGTGCTGCGACGCGAGATGGCGCGCTTACAGCGCTATTCCTACCGGCTGATCTGGCTCAATCCACTGCTCGGCTCGCCCACCTACCAGCCGCTGACGCGCGGCATCCAGGCGGCGCTGCCCTACGTGGACGACTTTTTGCCGGTCCACAACCTCAATAGCCTCGAAGCGCTGGCCGAGGCGCTGGCCGAGGTTACCATGCGGCGTCCCGTTCGCCGCCAGACGCTGCACCTACCGGCGGTGGTTGGCTGATCCCCACTGTCTGACCGTTCGCGCCCGCCCCAGCGGCGGGCGCCAGGACGGCAATCACGATGCCCAGCAGCACGACAATGCCCAGCCCAACCGCCAGAGTAGCAATACTTGCGGCGAAGCCGATCGCCGGCGGCCCGGCCAGGAACCCGCAATAGCCCATCGTCGCCACGGCGGCGATCGCTGGTCCCGCCGCGCCCTGTGGCGAGCGACCCGCCGCGCTGAGAACCAGCGGGAAGATCGTCGCCATGCCGGCGCCAACGCAGGCGAAGCCCGCCAGCGCGGCGGCAGGATGCCCGATCAGCAGCGCGATCCCCAGTCCAACCGCCGACAGCACCCCACCGCCCCGAGTGAGCGCTACCGGGCCGAGGCGCGCGGTCAGCCAGTCACCCGCCAGCCGGCCCAGCGCCATCGTCAGCGAGAAGACGCTGTATCCCGCCGCCGCCAGGCCGGCGCCCGTCGCCAGGTCCTGGCGCAGGTAGACCGCGCTCCAGTCCGACATCGCGCCCTCGCTAAGAAGCGCGCAGAAGCCGATGACACCCAGCCCGAGCAGCGCCTTGCTCGGTCGCGCGAACGCCGGCCCCGCGTCCGCCGCGCCCGCGTCAACGCTCGCCGGCAACAGCGCCCGCGTCGCGCCCAGGCCCAGCGCCGCGATCACGGCCGCCATCACCGCCAGTTGCGGTGTGGGGCCGATGTCGCGACTGGCCGCGAGACCGCCGAGCGCGGCGCCGGCCATGCCGCCAAAACTGAACGCAGCGTGCAGCGACGACATGATCGGTGAGCCGTAGCGCCGCTCGACCACAACCCCCTGCGAGTTCATAGACACGTCGAGTGAACCCGCGCCGATACCGTAGAGCAGGAGCGCCGCTGCCAGCAGCGGCAGCGAGGGCGCCAGCGGCGGCAGTGCCAGCGCCCCGGCGAAGGCAAGTACCGCGCACGTCACCACGGGCCGACTGCCCATGCGCGAGACCGCCCAGCCGATCAGTGGCATCGCGATCAGCGCGCCAACCGCGACGGCGAGCAACGCGGCGCCCAGCTCGCCCGCGCTCAAGTTGAGTCCCTGTTGCACCGCCGGAATTCGCGCGAACCAGGCGCCCGCGCCAACACCATTGAGGAAGAAGATACTCGTTACGGCCGCGCGCGCTGCGTAGGGCCGCGGCTGCTTCGAATTCTGCGTGCGTATCTGCGCCAAGCGTCCTACTGTCTTTCCTATCGTAACCGCAAAGCAACGCTGCTACCCATGCCAGCACGAATTTCGCGGGAATAGACAGGCAGCGCGGCGACTTCATGTTAATATGAGTAAAGCATATGCCGCGCCGGTTGTCAGGGCGCGGCGAGGAGGAAACCATGAGGGATGTTCTACCGACAGTCGAAGCCTGGCGCGCTCAGGGCGATCAGGTCGCGCTCGCCACGGTCGTGAAGGTCTATGGCTCGGCGCCGCGCCCGCTCGGCGCGACGCTGGCCGTGTCGTCCAGCGGCAAAATGGCCGGCTCGGTCAGCGGCGGCTGCGTCGAGGGCGCGGTCTACGACGCCGCCCAGGAAGCGATCAAGAACGGGCAGAGCAAGCTGCTGCATTTCGGCATCACCGACGAAATGGCCTTTGACGTCGGCCTCGCCTGTGGCGGCACGATCGAGGTCTTTGTCGAGCCGCTGAACTGGTAATGACGAGTGACGAGTAGGGGCGAGCTGGCGTGGTGCTGCTGAGGAGTTACGCCGAATGAATTCGGCGCTAAGGGCGGCTACGCCGCCACAAAGTCCCCTCCGGGGACCGGGGCCGAACTACCCAAATGTCAGCAGCCAGCCCCGGCGTTCGCCGGAACCCAGTCCCCGAAGGGGGACTTCGTGGCCGTGAGGCCATTCAGCCCCGGATTTCAATCCGGGGAACCCCTCATCGGCTCCGCGCTAGCCCGACCTCACTCGTTACTCGTGACTCATCACTGGAGGAACGATAGTGACAATCTATGAACAACTGAAGGCGTTTCTCGATGCCGAGCGGTTGGTGGCGCTGGCGACGACGCTGGTGGTACCGGAGGGCGTGCCGGCGCCGCTCGGCGCCAAGCTGCTGATCGAGCCGAACGGGCACACAACTGGCAGCCTCGGCGCGACGGCGCTCGACGACGCGGTACAGCAGGACGCGGTGCGCGCGCAGCGACGCGAGGAATCAACCCGGCGGTCCTACTCGCCGGCGCTGGCCGGCGCGACCGCGCAGGCGGAGGACGACGCGGAGATTGAAGTCTTTATCGAGGTCTTCGCGCCCTCGCCACACCTGATTCTCTTTGGCGGCGATCACGTCGCGATTCCGCTAATGCACTACGCAAAAGAGCTCGGCTTTCGCGTCACCGTCGTTGACGCGCGCTCACGCTTCGCCAACCGCGAACGCTTCCCCGAAGCCGACGACATCATCGTGGCCTGGCCGGACAAGGCGTTCGCGCAACTCGCCGTAGACCACTCATCGTACATTGCGATTCTTAGCCACGATCCGAAACTCGACGAACCGGCGACGCGCGGCGCGCTCCAGACCGACGCACGCTATATCGGCGCGATCGGCTCGCACAAGACGCACATTGACCGCCGTGCCCGGTTGCAACGCGAAGGCTTTACGGACGAGCAGATCGCGCGTATTCACGGGCCAATCGGCCTTGACCTGGGCGGGCGCACGCCGGCCGAGATCGCGCTGTCAATCATGGCGGAGATCGTCGCCACCCGGTACGACCGGCAACTGGCGCCGGTTAAGGACCTGGCGCCAGCGACGCCAGCGACGGCGAACGAACTGGAAGAGGCGATCGAGGTCGCGGGTGACTGACGCGCCGCGCGGCCAGGCGGGCGGCACGGTCTACGGCGTCATTCTGGCCGGTGGCACGTCGTCGCGGCTGGGTCAGCCCAAGCAACTGCTGCCGCTCGGCGACCGGCCGGTCCTGGCTCACACGGTTGGCAACGCGCTCCGTGCGGCCCTGGACGGCGTCACCGTTGTGCTGGGTCACGAAGCCGCCGCTATTCAGGCGCAAATTGACTTCGGGCCGGCGCGCGTCGTCGTCAACGACCGCTACCGCGCGGGCCAGAGTACCTCGCTCATCGCCGGCCTCGGTGCCCTGCCGCCGGAGGCGGACGCCGCGCTCTTCATCCTCGGCGACCAGCCGTTGATCGGCCCCGCCGTCCTCAACGCGCTAATCGCCGCCTACCGCCAGACCGCCGCGCTGATCGTCATGCCAACGTATCACGACCGGCGCGGCAATCCCGTCCTCTTCCGCCGCAGTCTCTTTCCCGCGCTGGCGCGGATCACTGGCGACCAGGGCGCGCGCGGCGTCATCGCCGCACATAACCAGGACGTCCTCACCGTCCCCATCGCCGATCCGCCACCAACCGACGACCTCGACACCCCGGCAGACTACGAGCGCCTGCTGGCCCACTACGCCGCTCTGACCGCCGGCCGCTGATCTGTACTCCCGGCCAGATTCACCTCATTCAACACACTGGTATCATTGGCATGGCACGCGCCGTGGTGGCGCGTTGTGGATTAGTGGGGACATATCTATGGTAAGCGTTCCTAGCGACTGCCTCCGGTGCGACTCACGCTACTATGCTTCGGCGGCGGAGGGCTAGCTATGCGCTACTGCATGGACTGTGGCGCGGCGCTGACGGAGCGCATCATGGGCGGCAAGGCGCGGCCGGCCTGCCCGGCGTGCGGCCGGGTCTATTTCGAAGACCCGAAACTGGCCGTCTGCGTGCTGATCGCGCGCGACGACCGGCTGCTCATGGGCCGGAGGGGACCGGAGACGCGCGAGCCGGGGAAGTGGAGTTTTCCGGCTGGCTTCGTGGACCGGGGCGAGCG
>DASUBC010000059.1:0-2596 GCA_035763465.1 Thermomicrobiales bacterium | reverse complement strand
GCGCTCACGCCGGACGACGTTGCGCTCTGCGTGATGCCCCTTTTTCATGTCCACGGCCTCCTCGCTTCGACTCTCTCCACCCTGCGGACAGGTGGGTCGGTTGTTGTGCCGCCGCGTTTCGACCCGCTCGGCTTCTGGCCGCTACTCGCGGCGCGGCGGGTCACCTGGTATTCGGCGGTGCCGACCATCCACCAGCTTGTCCTGGCGCGGGCCGGCCGGCGCGGCGGCACGGCGGCGCAACTCCGCTTCGTGCGCTCGTGCAGTTCGGCGCTGGCGCCCGCCACGATGGCCGCGCTGGAGGAATTGCTGGGCGTACCCGTGCTGGAAGCCTATGGCATGACTGAGGCGTCGCACCAGATGGCCTCCAATCCGCTGCCGCCGGCGCCGCGCCTGCCCGGCTCGGTTGGTCGCGGCACGGGCGTGCGCGTCGCGATCATGGACGACGCCGGCCAGCTGCTCCCGGCCGGCGCGCGGGGCGAAGTCGTGATCCAGGGGCCAAACGTCACCGACGGCTATGAGAACAACCCCGAAGCCAACGCCGCCGCCTTCACCAACGGCTGGTTCCGTACCGGCGACCTCGGTGCGCTCGACGACGCCGGTTACCTGACCCTACTGGGGCGCCTCAAGGAGCTGATCAATCGCGGTGGCGAGAAGATCGCGCCGCGCGAGATTGATGAACTGCTCCTTCAGCATCCCGCTGTCGGCGAGGCGGTCGCCTTCGGCCTGCCCCACCCGGTCTGGGGTGAGGAGGTCGCCGTGGCGATCGTGCTCAAAGGGGAGGCCAGCGAGGCCGACCTGCTGCGCTATTGCCGCGCACACCTGGCCGACTTCAAGGTGCCGAGGAAGGTGTTCGTGGTAGATACTATCCCTCGCACCGCCACGGGCAAAGTCCAGCGCCGCCATGTCGCCGCCGCGATCGGAGGACAGGCATGAGGATCGCGATCGTCGGCGCCGGCGCGATTGGCGGCTATCTCGGGGCGAAGCTGACGCGCGCCGGCGTGGACGTCGTGCTGATCGCGCGCGGGGCGCACCTGGCGGCGATGCGCGCCAACGGCGTGCGGGTCATCGAGGGCGACGCGGACTATGTCGCCCACCCGGCCTGCACCGACGACCTCGGCGCGGTGGGTGACGCCGACGCCGTCTTCCTGACGGTCAAGGCGCACAGCCTGGCGGCGATGGCGCCGCAACTGGGCGCGACGCTCGGCCCACAGACGACCGTCGTGACCGGGCAGAACGGCATTCCCTGGTGGTACTTCGAGCGTTATGAGGGACCGCTGGCGGGCAGCCACCTCGAATCCCTCGACCCTGGCGGCGCGACCGCGCGCGCCATCCCGACCGCGCGCGTGGTCGGCTGTGTCATCTGGCCGGCGGCGGAGACCGTCGCGCCGGGCGTGATTCAGCACATCGAGGGTACGCGCTTCACCCTCGGAGAACCCGACGGCACGAAGAGTGCGCGCTGCCAGGCGCTCGCGGCGGCGCTGATCGCGGGGGGACTGAAGGCGCCGATCAGCACCCAGATTCGCCGCGAAATCTGGTTGAAGCTCCTCGGTAACGTCGCCTTCAATCCGCTCAGTGCGCTGACGCGGGCCACACTCGACCAGATCACCGGGCTGCCCGAGACGCGCGCGGTCGCCCGCGCCGTGATGGCGGAGGCCGACAGTGTCGCGCGCGCGCTCGGAGTCCAGGTGCAGCTCAGCGTTGACCAGCGCCTCGCCGGGGCCGAGAAAGTCGGCGTGCATAAGACCTCGATGCTCCAGGATCTGGAGACTGGCCGCCCGCTGGAGTTGGAGGCGCTGGTCGGCGCGGTGGTCGAGCTGGGCGACAGACTCGACCTTGATCTGCCGCACCTGCGGACGGTCTATGCCTGCGCCAAGCTCCTCCAGCAGACGCAACAGCCGCAGGGGGCCACAGCAGGCGCGGCGCTGGGCTGACAGCACGGGAGCCGCCCTGACAGACTGATAGTCACACTCGCAGCGCCCGCTGCCGAGAGAGATGCGACTGCGATCGGGCGCGGCATGACGGCGCCACGCGCGCAGTTGGCTCAAACCCTGACTGGACGTTGAGTCTTGCCCGTGTGTGCGGCGCAGCCGGCATCGACTAGACCGCGCTTCTCGCGGCGCACGGGGCGAGTAGCGCCTCAGCAGGCGCTGGGGCAGACTCTTACTTCGCGCACTGAGAGACGTATTTCAGCTCAGACTGGACGGAGACAAGCAAGCCGCTTTCGTTGCTGTGACAACGAAAGCGGCCCGGTGGTGACCCGACTGGGACTCGAACCCAGAACCCACTGATTAAAAGTCAGTTGCTCTGCCGATTGAGCTATCGGGTCGTACGTTTGGCCCTTACCTCATGCCGAACGTGCCATCCGGCGCTCTGGCGTGCTGCTGCTGAGATTACCTGACCTCGCTAGCCCTCCCGCAGCGCCGACCGCAAGCGCCGCCGCAAGTATAGCAAACGTCGTTCACAGCGACGACGCAGCCGAGCATAGCCAGACTGAGTACGCGCCGCCCTCGCCGCAGTGGACGCCGCTACCCTGGCGCGCGAGCGCGGCCCACGGGGCGTAATGCGCTGCGAGCGCCGCGCCAGCGCGGGAGCATCG
>DASUBC010000058.1:0-3341 GCA_035763465.1 Thermomicrobiales bacterium | reverse complement strand
CGCGAACGCGAGGACATCGAAGGATCACAGCGTTTCTACCGCCAGGTGCTGGCGCAAGACCCGACCATCGTGGAGGCCGAGCAGCACCTCGGGCTGTTCGCGCTGATGGAAGGCGACCAGGCCGCCGCCGAGCAGTACTTTCAGCACGCGCTGGCGCTGGCGCCCGACTTCGTGCTGCCGCGCACGGCGCTTGCCTCGCTGCGGATACAGCAAGGGAAGCTCGACGACGCCCGCCAGCTGCTCATCCCGCTCGCGGACCGCACGAACTTCCGCGCGACCGAGTTTGGCTCGTATCTCTTCACGACCGCCGAACTGGCGGCGGCGGATAACGATCCCGCGCGGGCACGCGGCCAGCTCCGGCTGCTGCTCGGCTATCTGCCCGGCTACACTCCGGCCCGGTTGCGGCTGCGCGAGCTGGAACAGCAGGAGGCCGAGCGCAAGCAGCCACAGGCCCAGCCGCAACCCGGCATGAGTCCGCTGCTGCAAAGCCCCGGCGGCATCTCGCTGCTCGGCCCCCGGTAGTAGACGACCCTCACCCCTGACCCCCTCTCCCGCATTGCAGGAGAGGGGGAACAGCTCCTGTCAGTGATGAAGAAACGCCGCACATTGAGGAAAGAGGAATGTCCCCAACGTTCTTCGCGACGCCGGCGGAGTTTCGGGCCTGGTTTGAGGAGTATCACGAGCGCGCCCAGGAACTCTTGGTCGGGTTCTACAAGAAGGGCTCGGACCGGCCGAGCATCACCTGGCCGGAAGCGGTGGACGAGGCACTCTGTTTTGGGTGGATTGACGGCGTGCGCCGCAGCCTGGACGACGCGAGTTATGTCATCCGGTTTACACCACGCAAGCCGCGCAGCACCTGGAGCGCGGTCAACATCAAGCGCGTCGAGGAACTGACCGCGCAGGGACGGATGCGCCCGGCCGGGCTGGCGGCGTTCGCGAAGCGCGCGGAAGACCGGTCGAGCATCTACGCCTATGAACAGCGGGAGAACGCGCAGTTCGCCGCCGCCGATGAAGAACACTTCCGCGCCAACCGTGCGGCGTGGGAGTTCTTCCAGGTGCAGCCGGCGTGGTATCGCCGGACGGCGATCTGGTGGGTGATCAGCGCGAAGCGCGGCGAGACGAAGCAGAAGCGGCTGGCAACGCTCATCGCCGATTCGGCGCAGGGGCGGACGATCGCCCAGTTGACGCGTCCAGCCCGGTCGAAGTGACCACGCAGGCGGGCGCGGCCGGCAGATGGTGGGAGCACGATGGACGCGATTCAGACCGCGCGCCTGACGATACTGCCGCTCACGGTTGACGTGGCGCAGGCGGCGGCGCGGGACCGCGCGGAACTGGCCCGCCTGCTCGACGCCCGCGTGCCAGACGACTGGCCCGGTCCAGACTTTGCCGGCTATTTGCCGACGCTGGTGGAGCTGCTGGCGCACGATGCGGAGTTGAGCCGGTGGGTCCGGCTGGCGGTCCAGACCAGCGAGCGCCTGCTGATCGGCGATATGGGTTTCCACGGCCCGCCAGACGAGCAGGGCACGGTAGAAGTCGGCTACAGCATCGTTCCGGCGAGCCGCCGCCAGGGCTACGCCTCCGAAGGTGTGCTGGCGCTGATTGCCTGGGCCTTCGACCAGCCGCAGGTGCAGCGGGTCGTCGCCCGCTGCGCGCCGGACAATATCGCTTCCAGGCGTATTCTGGAAAAGGCCGGGCTGCGCCAGGTTGGCGTTGCCGATCCGCTCCTGCACTGGGAGTTGCCGCGCACCGACAGGTGATGTACTCGCCCGCTGGTAGTGGAGGCCGCGCCGTATGAGTGCCGAGCGCACCGTCGAGGTGCCGATACGCGGGATGGACTGTGACGAGTGCGCGCGGCATGTGCAGGCGGCGCTCTGCGCGGTGCCGGGTGTGCGGTCCGCAAATGTCTTGCTCGCGACCGAAAAAGCGATCCTCCAGCTCGACCCGCAACGCGTGGATGATACGGCGATTCGCGAGGCAGTCGCGGCGGCCGGCTACGAGGTGGGCGGGCCAGCCGCAGCCGGCCCTTCCGCAGCGACACTCACCCGTCAGGTGCTGGCGCTGTTCGGCATCGTCTGCGGCGTGGCGCTGCTTGTCGTCGTCGCGGGCGAGTGGTTCGGTCTCTTCGCGACGCTGACGGCGCGCGTACCCTGGCTGGTGGGCGTGGCGATCGTCGCCCTGATCGGCTGGCCGGTCTTCCTGAATGTCGTCCGCGCGGCGCTGCGGCGGCAGGTGATTTCGCACACGCTGATGAGCGTTGGCGTGGTCGCGGCGCTCGCTGTCGGGCAGTGGCCGACCGCCGCCGTGGTCGCCTTCTTCATGCGTGCTGGCGATTACGCGGAGCGTTTCACCACCAAGCGGAGCCGGCGGGCGCTCAAAGACCTCTCCGCGCTGGCGCCACAACTGGCGCGCGTCGAGCGCGACGGCGCGGAAGTCGTCGTGCCGGCGACCGACGTGCGGCCCGGCGAGACGGTCGTCGTGCGGCCGGGCGATCAGGCGCCGGTTGACGGCGAGGTGCTCAGTGGGCAGGCGACGTTCGACCAGGCGGCCATCACCGGCGAAGCGATGCCGGTTGACATTGGACCGGGCGACCGGGTCTTCGCGGCGACGATCGCCCGGCTCGGCAGCGTGCGCGTGCGCGCCACCGGCGTCGGCGCGGACACGACCTTTGGACGGGTCGTCCGGCTGGTGGAAGAAGCCGAGGCGCACCGCGCCGACGTGCAGCGCGTCGCGGACCGCTTCTCGGCCTGGTATCTGCCGGTCGTCGCCACCATCGCCGCGCTGACCCTGCTCCTGCGGCGCGACCCGCTGGCGATGGCGGCGGTGCTGGTCGTCGCCTGCTCGTGCTCGTTCGCGCTGGCGACGCCGATCGCGCTGCTGGCGTCCATTGGCGCGGGGGCGAAGCGCGGCCTGCTGGTGAAGGGCGGCAAGTACCTGGAGGCGCTGGCCCGCGCCAACGTGCTGCTGCTCGACAAGACCGGCACGCTGACCACCGGCGCGCCGCGCCTGACCGACATCGTGCCGCTCGACGGCCTGCCGGCGGACGAGGCGCTGGCGCTAGCGGCTTCGGCCGAGCGGTACTCCGAACATCCGCTGGCCGAGGCCGTGCGCGTGGCGGCGCGCGAACGCGCGCTCGCGGTGGCGGAGCCGGCGGAGTTCGCGGCATTGCCGGGGCTGGGCGTGCGGGCGCGGGTTGACGGGAACCTCATCACCGTCGGTAATGGGCGGCTGGTGGCCGGCGCGGCGGCGCTGGCCGACCTGGAAGCGCGCGGCAAGACCACGCTGGTCGTCGCGCGCGACAATCAGCCGATCGCGGTGCTGGCCGCCGCCGATACGGTGCGGCC
>DASUBC010000057.1:0-3366 GCA_035763465.1 Thermomicrobiales bacterium | reverse complement strand
ACGGTGCGGTGGCGCGGCAGCTGGCCGCCGCGGGCTTCCACTCGGCACGCTGCGCGGGCGTGTCGGAGAAACAGGTGCTGAAGATTCGCCGGGCGGCCGCGCAGCGCACGGTGCTGGCGCAGTTCCGTGGGGTGGAGCGATTTGACGGGCGACTGACCGTCCTCGGCCTGGCGCGGCGGCTCGGGGTCGAGCGCACCTGGGTCTACCGGCGGATCGCCGACGGCACCATCCCGGCCGAGCGCCACCCGGTGACCGCCAACTACCTCATCGCCGACGACCCCGCCCTGGTGGAACGACTCGCCACCACCTTACGCAACGTCCCGTCTTAGGAGGGCATTCTCATGACCAGGCTAACACCCACCGGGGACATGACTCCCAAGTTGGCCCGCGACGCGAGACCCGGCACTCAGGGCGTACTGAGCAAGGATACCCAGGTGACGCGTTGCCGGCCAGTCCAAAGGGACGGAAGACGATAGACGATAGACGGTAGTTGCTCATTATCAGCACAGTGCTGATCCCCAGTACCGCCTCATAGAGAGGAACTACTGTCTACCGCCTGACAACTGTTACCGCATGGAGGTTTTCCTGTGCCTGTTCACGACGACCGCGCGCCCGTCAATCCCTGGCTTGTGCTGGCGGTGCTCTGCCTGGGCCTGTTCATGACCCTGCTCGACCTGACGATCGTCAATATCGCCATCCCCAGCATCATTGACGGTCTGTCGGCCACGCTCGACCAGATTCTCTGGGTGCTCAACGCCTACAGCCTGGTCTATGCCGTCCTGCTGATCACGTCCGGGCGGTTGGGCGACCTGCTGGGGCCGCGCAACCTCTTCGGCGGCGGGCTGGCGGTCTTCACCGTTGCCTCCGCCCTGAGCGGCCTGGCGCACGACCCGACGCAGCTCATCCTCGCCCGCGCCGCGCAGGGTCTGGGCGCCGCGTTGATGTCACCGCAATCCCTCCCGATCATCACGAGCCTCTTTCCACCCGAACGGCGCGGCGCGGCCTTCGGCGCCACCGGCGCGCTGGGCGGGCTGGCGGTCGTCGCCGGCCCGACGCTGGGCGGGCTGATTGTCACCCACTGGGGCTGGCGCTGGATTTTCTATGTCAACCTGCCGGTCGGCATCCTCACCCTCGCGCTTGCCCTGCTCATCATCCCCGACCTGCGCCCAGGCCGCCAGCACCGGCTCGATCTGCCAGGCGTGGCGCTGGCGACCACCGGCCTCTTCGGCGTCGTCTTTGGCCTGATCGAAGGGCAACGCTACGACTGGGGCACGGTCTGGTCGTTCATCAGCATCCCCATGATCATCGGCGTGGGCGTCGTGCTGCTGGTCGCCTTCCTGGCTTCCCAGGCGCTGCGCCAGGACGGCGAACCGCTGCTGCCGTTCGCCATCTTCCACGACCGCAACTACGCGCTGATGACCGTGGTGCTGGCGGCGATCGGCTTCGCGATGCTCGGCCTCTTCCTGCCGCTGACGATCTACTTCCAGTCGGTCCTCGGCCTGAGCGCGCTCGCCGCCGGGCTGACCATCGCGCCACAGGCGGTCGCGATGATGTTCGTCGCCCCGGTGAGCGGCGCGCTGGCCGATCGTTTCGGCGGCAAGGTCGTGCTGATTCCCGGCCTGACGCTCTTCGCCGTGGGCATGGCCGACATCGCCTGGATCGCGCAGGCGAACTCGGGGCGCTGGAGTTTCCTGCCGGCGCTGATTCTCTCGGGCGTCGGCCTGGGCTGCGTCTGGGCGCCCGTCTACAGCATCGCCATGCGCGACATCGAGCCACACCTGGCCGGGGTCGCCTCCGGCGTCATCAGCACCGTGCAGGAGGTGGGCGGCGTGCTCGCCAGCGCCATTGTCGGGGCGCTGCTGCAAAACCGGCTGGCGATCGCGCTGCACGACCGCGCGGCCGTGGATGCGGCGCAACTCCCGGCGCAGTTCCGGGATTCCTTCGTGAGCGGCTTCAGCAATGCCGCGAAGGGCGGCCTTGAAGTCGGCGCCGGGCAGACCGGCGGCAGCCTGGCGCTCCCGCCCGGTGTGCCGGCCAACGTGACGCAACAGCTTCAGCAACTCGCGCATGATGTCTTCACCCATGCGTTCGTCACCGCGATGCGGCCCACGCTGGTGCTGCCAATCGTGGTCGTGCTGCTGGCGGCGCTGACCTGCTTCGCCATCCAGCGCCGACGCGCCACGGCCACGGTTCCAGCGGTCGAGGAGGCCGTGACCGCGTAGGTTGACGCTTGCCTACAGCACAGGGACGGCGGCCTGCGCCGCCGTCCCTGTTTGCCATGAGTCATTCTCTAAAAATAGTGAGCGCGCAGCGCCCCGTCATAGCGCCCAAGCCGCAGGCAACAAGTCTTGAAAGCGGCGGCCAGAGCCGCAGGGGCAGGGATCGTTACGGCCAAGCTGCTCCAGCAGTTCCTTCTCGCCGTGAACGACGCGGTAGCCGCGTTTCACCCGCGTCTCAGACGGGAACCCGCGCCGGCGTTTGCTCGTCGGCTCAAAAGCGGTCGGCTTCGTTGAGGTGCTCGTCGGGTCGCATAGGACATCTCCTGCGATAAAACTATCGCGCCTTCCGCAAATGGAGGCGGCAAAGTCTACCACAGGTTAAACAAACATCGCTCAACATAAGCAAGCATGATAACGACATACACCCTTACTTTGAGTGTCAGATCGCCAATTAGACGAGAAGGCTACATTACCAATCGCCCTACTCGCCGGACCCCACTGGCGCGGGCGACGGGGCGACGTCCTGAAAGCCGAGGGCGTAGAGGTCGTGGTAGAGGCCGCCGAGAGCCATCAATTCCTGGTGCGTGCCTGCTTCGGCGATCTGGCCGTGCTGGAGAACGATGATCCGGTCGGCGTCGCGCACGGTCGAGAGGCGGTGGGCGATGATGATCGCGGTGCGGCCCGCGAGCAGCGCGGCGATGCCTTCTTGCAACACATGCTCGGTGTGGGTATCGAGGCCCGCCGTCGCCTCGTCGAGCAGCAAGATTGCCGGCGAGCGCAGCATCGCGCGGGCGAAACTGATCAACTGCCGCTGGCCCAAACTGAGGTTCGCGCCGTTCTGGCGCAGCACAGTGTCGTAGCCCTGTGGCAAGCGCACGATCAACCCGTGCGCGCCGACCGCCCGCGCGGCGGCTTCGACCTCGGCGCGGCTCGCCTCCGGCCGCCCGTAGATGATGTTGTCGTAGACGGTGCCACTGAAGATCACCGAATCCTGCAACACGATGCCGAGGTGTTCGCGCAGCGACGCCTGCGTCACCGTGCGAATGTCGTGGCCATCCACCAGGATCGCGCCGCCGGTCACGTCGTAGAAGCGGGAGAGCAGGCTGATAATCGTGCTCTTGCCCGCGCCGGTCGGCCCGACAATCGC
>DASUBC010000056.1:0-14059 GCA_035763465.1 Thermomicrobiales bacterium | reverse complement strand
GGGCACGATGGCGGTGCCCAGGCCGACCGTCGTCGTGCGCTGCGAGGCGGCGGCGTAGATGGCGAGGGTGTCGGGCGCCGCCGCCCCTTGCGTCATCCAGACCTGGCGCACTCCGCCCGCCTCCGCCGCCACGATGTTCTCAACGGCGGCAGACGTAGTCGCGCCGTAGATGACCAGGCCCGCGCGGTCGCGCAGGCTCACTGGTTGCTCCGCCATCGTTGCCTCCCTTCTTTTGCGCTCACCCTTTACCAGCGATACATCTGCGGTCCGAAGTTTGCCTCGTAGAACGGCGCGACCATGCGGCCCGGCGGGATGACTTCGTCAATGCGGGCGCGGTCCGCGTCGGTGATAGTCACGTCCAGCGCGCCCAGGTTGTCTTCGATCTGCGCCATCGTGCGTGGACCGATGATCGGGCTGGTGATGCCCGGCTGATGAAGGCACCAGGCGAGCGCCAGCTGCGACAGCGTGCAGCCCTTCTCCTGCGCCAGCGGTTGCACACCTTCGACCACGTCGAAGACCTGTTCGGTCAGCCGGCGCTGCTGCTGTGGGTTGCTTGCGGCGCTGCCGTAGCGGCTCTCCGCCGGGAGCGGCGCGGACCGGCTGTACTTGCCGGTGAGCAGGCCGCCGCCGAGCGGGCTCCAGGGAATGACGGCCAGGCCATACGTCCGCGCCATCGGCAGCAGTTCGCGTTCGACGCGCCGGTCGAGCAGGTTGTAGGGCGGCTGCTCGCAGACGAAGCGGTTAAGACCGAGTTCCTTCGCGGCCCACAGCGCGTCCACCAGCTGCCAGGCCGCAAAGGTGCTGGTACCGATGTAGCGCACTTTGCCGGCGCGAATCAGGTCGTCGAGCGCCCGCAGTGTCTCGTCGATGGCAATTTCGGGACGCGGCCGGTGGAGCTGGTAGAGATCAATGTAGTCGGTTTGCAGGCGCTTCAGACTCGCGTCACACTGCTCGATGATGTGGCGGCGACTGGTTCCCTGCGCGTTCGGGTCATCGTCGGCCATTTTGCCGTGGACCTTCGTCGCCAGCACCACCCGCTGGCGCTTGCCGTTGCGCTTCAGCGCCTCGCCCGTAACCTCCTCACTGCGGCCCCGGCTGTAGACATTGGCGGTGTCAATGAAATTGATGCCGGCGTCGAGTGCCCGGTCAATAATGGCGTAAGAATCGTCAGGGGTCGTCTTGCCCCCGAACATCATGCATCCCAGGCAGAGCGCGCTGACCTGCACGCCCGTCCGACCGAGTAAACGGTACTCCATCTCGCCTCCTTGTGCTGTGTGCTGGCACGCGATCTCCCCGCGCCCCTTTGCGGGAACGTGCCGCCGCACGCGCTATTCCCATGCCAACGAAGATACGGATTTTAACGCAGAGCTCGCCGAGACCGCCGAGAGGAGTACGGATTCACCACAGAGGCCCCAGAGAGCACAGAGTACGAAGGAGAGAAGACGACTAATGGTTTTCTCTCTTCGTTCTCTTCGTTCTCGGCGTGCTCTGCGGTGAATAATTGTTTCCTCTCTGTGCCCTCTGTGTTCTCTGTGGTGACCTCACGTCTCTATGTCGTCGGCAAAACGCCGATGTCTTCGCCGCGTGTGAAGGCCAGAGCGTCGTCAATCATGCGGAAGATGTCATATTGTGGCTGGAAGTCGAGCAGCTGGCGCGCTTTGGCGAGGTCGTATTCGTAGTAGGTGGGTGTGCCGGTGGAGCGGACATCTATGTAGGGTAGGTCGAGCCGGTCAGACAGGTAAGGGATAGCCCCTTCCCAGGTGAAGGGCGCAGGCCCAGCCAGTTGAAAAGTCTCGCCGAGCGCCGCCGGCTTGCCGAGCGCGGCCACGCAGCCGGCCACGATGTCGCGCACATCGGCGATGTGCTTGCGCCACGACCGGCCGCGATCATCGCGCACGATCACCAGTCGCTCGTCGCCGGTCCATAGTGAAGCAAGGTCTGGCTGTGTTTCCTTCAGCTTGCTGAGATAGAACTGCGGAAAACTGACAATCTCCCCTGCGCCGACCACCAGGGCGAAGCGCAGAATCGTCACCGGCGTCCGGTAGGTGCGGAAATAGCCGTTACAGAGCTCCTCGCCCACGGACTTGGAGAGCGCGTACCAGCCTTTCGGCTCACGTGGCGAGCGGTCTGGGTCAATCGGCGCGTTCATGCCGCCGGGCACGTATTTGTCGTAGAGCGCATCAGTGCTGGCGAAGAGGATGTGCTGGAGGTGCGGCTGTCGTCGCGCCGCCTCCAGCATCAGAAACGTTCCGCGCACATTGATTTCGAAGTAGTCGTCGGTCGAGAATGGACCGCCACCCTGAAACGCGCCGCCGAGGTGGTAGATGGCGTCCATGCCGTCCACCGCGCGGTTGACGTCGGCCTCCTCGGTCAGACTGCCGGTCACGAGTTCCACGCCCAGTGGCTGCAACTTCGCCACGCGCGCGTCCCGCTCCCAGACCAGCCCGCGCATGGTATGCCCCCGCGCCACGAGCGCCGCCGCCACGTTCGCCCCGATCCGTCCCGTAATACCAGTGACCAGAATCCGCATCGTTCTCCCTCACCCCGTGCCCTGCTATGCGGCCCAATGTATGTCTTACGGTCCCTCATCCGTCGGCTGGCGAATCGCGCGGGGCGGGAAGGACCGGTAGGGCCGTTCCCGCAGCGCCGCTTCGTCCGGCACGACGCCCAGCCCTGGCTCAGTCGGCAGTGTGATGTAGCCGTCTTCCGCCTTCAGCGCGCCAGGGGCAATTGCGCGCCCGGTCTCCTCGAAGTTGACGAAGTACTCGGTGATGAGAAAGTTGGGGATGCAGGCGCATAGTTGCACCGTTGCGGCCAGCCCCATCGTCGTGCTGTTGTAGTTGTGTGGCGCGACACGCACCGCGTAGGCTTCGGCCATCGCGGCGATCTCCTTCAGTTCGAGCAGACCGCCGCAATTGCAGATATCGGGATTGATGATGTCCGCCGCCTGCCGCTCGAAGACAGGGCGGAAGTCGAGCTTGGTGTAGAGTTCTTCACCCGTCACCACCGGCAGGCTGACGCGCTGCCGGACCAGCGCCAGTTCGTCAAGCTGGCGCGAGGAGACCGGCTCCTCGAACCAAAAGGGGTCGAACTCATCTAACAACCGTGCCATGCGAATGGCGTTCAGCGGCGCCAGCCGCCGGTGGACTTCGATCAGCAGGTCAACGTCCGGACCGATAGCCTGGCGCACCGCGCGCACCCGCGCGACCGCGACCCGTTCGGCCTCGCGGTCGATCCATTCGCGCCACGGGCCAGGGAAGGGGTCGAACTTCAGCGCGGTGAAGCCGCGCGCCACTACCCGCCGCGCCGCCTCGCCGAGTTCATCCGGTGTCCGCGCGCCGCTGCCCCAGCCGTTGGCGTAGACGCGAACCCTTGTGCGGCACGGCCCGCCGAGCAGGTTGTAGACCGGCTGTCCCACCGCCTTGCCAACGATGTCCCACAGCGCCTGCTCGATGCCCGAGACCGCGCAGTAGAAGTCCATCGCGCCCCGTTTGCCGGCCCAATCGAGGTACATCACCGTGGTGAAGTGTTTGATCGCGAAGGGATCGCGCCCGACCAGATAGCGCTTCATCTGCTCGACATGCACGACGATCGCCTGGTCGCGGTCGGCCTGCGTATAGCATTCGCCCCACCCGGTGATACCGGCGTCGGTGTCCACACGAACGAAGAGCCAGTTTTTCCCCGTGCCGGGATGGACGAGAAACGTCTGCACGTCGGTTACCTGCATGGCTGCTCCCCTCCCCACGCGATTGGCGCTCTGTGGGCCAGCGCCACCGTCTGGCGCATCGTAGCATGGGTGCGGCCCCCCGGCCCCCCAATTCTGGGGGAGCATGTCTCATTGTACCGGGGCTGACTGCAAGCCACCGCGCTCATCCAAGCCACTCCCCCAGAATTGGGGAGCCGGGGGGCCGTGCGCTATACTCGCGCACAATGAAGGAGGTGACCAATGGAATACCGGACACTGGGGAAGACCGGGGAGCGCGTCAGTGCGCTGGGCATCGGCGGCGCGCACGCGGCGCGGCCGGCGACCACCGAGGAGTCTATCCGTCTCATCCGCACCGCCATTGATAACGGCGTCACCTTTCTGGATAACTGCTGGGACTACGGCAACGGCGAGGCCGAAGTTCGCATGGGCCAGGCGCTGCGCGACGGGTATCGCAAGCGCATCTTCCTGATGACCAAAATTGACGGCCATACCGCCGCTGTCGCCGCCCAGCAGATTGACCAGTGCTTGCAGCGGCTCCAGACGGACTGCATTGACCTGATGCAGATTCACGAAGTCATCCGGCCCGACGATCCCGAGCGCGCCTTCGCGTCCGGCGGCACAATGGAGGCGCTGCTCGCCGCGCGCCAGGCAGGCAAGATTCGCTACATCGGCTTCACCGGCCACAAAGACCCCGATATTCACCTCAAGATGCTCAACATGGGCTTCGCCTGGGACACCGTGCAGATGCCGCTCAACTGCGTGGACACGCATCACCGGAGTTTCGAGGCCAACGTGCTGCCGGTGCTGGTCGAGCGCGGCATCGGCGTGCTGGGCATGAAGCCACTGGCGGCGGGCGATGCGGTGCGGAGCGGCGTGGCGACGGCCGAGGAGTGTTTACGCTACGCCATGAGTCTGCCGACCTCCGTCGTCATTACCGGCTGTGATTCCATACCGATTCTGGAGCAGGCGCTCCGTGTCTGGCGCAACTTTACCCCGTTGACGCCGCAGGAGCTGACTGCCCTGCGCGCCCGCACGGCTGGTCAGGCCCAGCGTGGTGTGCTGGAGGGCTACAAGACGAGTGGCCGCTTCGACGGTACGGTGAAGAATCCGCACTGGCTGACGACGGCATCGGTGATAGCGTAGCCACACGGCGCATTTTGCGGTATACCAGCGCCGATTTCCGAATGGTTACTGAGCGTGGGGCACGGACGTAATCGGGGTTCGCTGCCCCACGCTCGATCGTGACACCGGGTACTGCGATACGTGCAGATTGCACAACAGGCTGTCTTGCTACAGCAGAGATTTCGTACACCGGGTGGTGTCACGGTGGTATACTCGCGCTACGATCGCCTGGGCGCTACGCGCTAATCTGCGTGGAATAGCACGGGAATAGTCGAAGCGATACAGCGTTTCGCACAATAGCAACGGCTCTGCGACCGCAGAGCGACAGGGAGATGGGCGAACAATGGCACTGTTGACCATTATCACCGAAGGCGACCCACGCTTGCGCCAGAAGGCGACGAAGATTCGGCATGTGGACGCGGGCATTCGGCGCCTGGCCGAAGATATGTACGAGACGATGCTTGACGCGCCGGGCATCGGCCTGGCCGCGCCGCAGGTTGGGATGACGCTACGCTTGCTCACCATTGACATTCCGGATGACTATGAAGAGGACGGCAAACCGGGCGCGTCCCTGATTCTGATCAACCCCGAGATCGTCAAGGCGACCGGCACGCAGATCGATCCGCCGGAAGGCTGCTTGAGCATTCCCAATTGGATTGGCAATGTGCCACGAGCGGCGAGGGTGGTTGTGAAAGCGCGTGATCTCGACTACCGCGAGATTCGCATCCGCGCGGACGGCTTGCTGGCGCGCTGTCTGCAACATGAGATCGATCACCTGGACGGCATCCTCTTCACCGACCGCGTCATTGACAAGAGCACCCTCAAGTACATCCCGCCGCAGGCTGACGGCAAACCGAGAGAGGCAGCCACAGCCGCGATTGAGTGACGAGTGATGAGTAAGGGGATGACAGGGCAAGCGCGCTGGCGGGGAGGTGGCCCTGGGGCTGAAGCCCCGGACTACTGGCTGCGCCGCAAAGGTCGGCCTGCGCCGGTCTGGGACGCTATGTGCGTTGTCGGCGACCACCAACACCGAAATACCGCTAGCCCGCGCAGGCGGGCTTCGTGGCGGCATAGCCGCCCCCAGCCCAGGGCTTTAGCCCCTGGGCCACCTCCTCACCACCGTGCCTGCCTGGTAGGCCACTCGTCACTCGCCACTCGTCACTCGCCATGATGAACGTTACGCTACGCGATCTCTTACGCTGGCCGGAGTGTCCGCTCGTCACGACCGCGCCGGTCACGGCGTCGCCAGCGGAGAGCGAGGCC
Organism: Thermomicrobiales bacterium; assembly: GCA_035763465.1. Taxonomy (GTDB): domain Bacteria; phylum Chloroflexota; class Chloroflexia; order Thermomicrobiales; family CADCWN01; genus DASUBC01. The sequence continues at coordinate 7,968 of DASUBC010000056.1, read as the reverse complement.
GTGCTGCTGCATCCCGACCGGGTGCTTAGCTGGCCGATCGCCATGCGGGCGACGCCGCCGCTGTTGCCGCAGCTCGAAGAAGGGTCGCTGGTGTTGCTGCCCGCGCCAACGTTAGTCGAGGTGCGCTCCTTCCTCCCAGGCGCGTTGCATGAACTCAGACGGCGGGGCGCCGCCGCGCTGATTGTTGACGCCGACCAGGCGCCGGGCGTGCTGGCGGGCGACCTTGATGTGCTGTGCGCCCGCCACGGCGTTACCCCCGATCTGGAACTGAACCTGACCCGGCTCATCAACGAGCACCGGACCCGGCTCTACCGGCGCGGCACCGAAATTGACCGGGCGCTGACCGAAGCGACCATGCGCGGCCGGGGCGTTGCCGACCTGCTGCGGATCGGCGCGGCGCAGGGTGGCCGGCCGCTGCTCTTGCTGGACGACCAGGGCCGGGTCAAGGAAGCCTTTGCCGCGCCGGGTGACCCGGTGCCCGTGAACCAGCCGCCCGCGCCCATAGCAGGCAGCGAACCGGCCCTGACGCCGCTGCCCGACCCGCTCACCGGCGACGAATGGCTGCTACTGCGGATTGAGGGCGAGGGGAACGGCTGGCTCGCTACCTGCGCCCCGCGTGGTCTGCTCGACGAAGTTGACCGCCTGCTGCTGACTCGCGTTGCCGCGACCTGTGCGCTGGCGCTCGAACAGGCGCGCCGGGGCCGCGCGCGGCTGGCGCCCGGCCAGCGTGCCGCGCTAGTGACGACGCTGTTGCAACCAGAGACCGTGCAGGAGGAGCGCGCGGCAGCAGCGGAAACGCTTGGCCTGGAGCCGGCCGCGACCTTCGCGGTGCTGACGCTCGCCTGCCGCGACGACGGCGCCGACAACGGCCGCCAGCTGCACGTCGCGCGCCGCGCGCTGGCCGGTCGCCTCGCGCCACATGTCGGCGTCGAAGATTTTAACGACGACAAGACCGGTGTGACGGGCCTGCTGCTCCATTCCGTCCGCAGCGAGGGTCTGTTGCGCGCCACGACAATGCTGCGGACGGCGCTTGGCTCGGCGGCGGAGATTGTCGCCGCCCTGAGCCTGCCTACGAGCAGTCTGGCCGACTTGCCAGAAGCCGTGCGCCAGGCGCGCTACGCCTTGCTCCTTCTACGCGCGTGCGTGTTGCACGGACCCGTGGCCGACTGGAGCGCGATTGACGACCTGGGGCCGTATCTGCTGCTCTACCCGCTCTGGGGCACGCCCGAAGCAGCGCGCTTTGTCGGCGGCATCCTCGGCGAACTGCCGGATCAGGACACGCGCTACAACGGCGAACTGCTCACCACGTTGCTGGCCTATCTCGGCCAGGGCGGTGCCGCCGGCGCCGCCGCCGACGTGCTGAAGATACACCGCAATACCCTGACCTACCGCTTACGCCGGATCGAAGAAATATGCCGGCGCTCGCCACTCGACCCCAGCCAGCATCTTTCGTTACACCTGGCTGCTCTGCTGCATCGCCTGCCCGCGCCCTAGCAGACCTGCCCTCCCCTCTGGCCGCCTCGCCCTTGCGTGCGCGTGGGCGAGCTGAACCCCACCTGCAATTGCCAGCGTTTACCGGCACTCAGCTTATCTTGGCGCTGGCAAAGGATATTTGCTATACTGAGGTCCGTTTCGCGCCACCGCGCTCCTCGGGCGCCGGGCGCGTTTCCGTGTGTGCAGACCGTGCGCCTGACGCCGGCGGATTCGTTAGCAAATGTCGCATTATCGTCAGGCGCGAAGAGTGGTTTGATCCAGGTACGACGACCAGAGTGAGGGGGAAAGTGATGGCGACGCCAGAGCTCAATGCTCAACTGCGTACGATTACCGGCAAGAAAGTTAAAAAACTCCGGCGTGTGGGCCTGCTGCCGGCGGTTGTCTATGGGCCGGCGATGAAGGGTATTGAAATTCTTGAGCTGGGGGAGCGCGAATTCGAGCGGATCTACGCTCATGCCGGCAGTTCGACCTTGCTCAATCTCACGATTGAAGGCGGTGCGACGCGGCCAGTACTGATTCACCAGGTGCAGCATGATGCGACCCGGCGGCGCATGATTCATGTTGACTTCTTCGCTATCGATATGCAAGCGGAGTTGACGGTTGCTGTGCCGCTGGCGCTGGTCGGCGAAGCGCCTGGCGTAACGGTGCATCGCGGTATCGCGACGCAGTTGCTCTCTGAACTCCAGATTCGCTGTTTGCCGAATCGTATCCCTGCCGCGCTCGAAGTGGACCTATCACGCCTGACCGAGATTGGCGCGCAGTTGACGGCGGGCGACATTACTCTGCCACAGGGCGTTGCGCTAGTTACGCCGGCCGATGAACTCATTGTCAAGATTGACGCCCCGGCGATCGAGGAAGAGCCGGTCGCGGCGGCGGAAGAGGCAGAAGAAACGCCGGCTGCCGAAGCTGAGCCGGCAGAGGAAACCTCCGAACCGGAGACCGAATAGGTTCCGCTCGCCAAAGACCCGATCGCAACGCGGTGGCCCACAGGGCCACCGCGATTGTTCTTCACCGTCGCGCACAAAAAAGGGACTGGCCGAAGCCAGCCCCTGGTCGCCTCATGGGCACCGCCAAGCGCACTCGCTAGGCGATGTGACTCCCAGCGATGCCCATAAGCGTGTGACTACTACTCATAAGCATCACCTCCTTTACCCTCATCGGTCAATACGTGTGCGAGGAGAGGTCGCCCCGCTCTCGACAATGTTGAGGGTAGCATGTGTGTTGCGACCTGTCAAGGTGGCGAGTAGAGAGCCGAGAGTAGAGGGTAGAGAGTGGTTTCGGTCAGCAGCGTGCCTGCCTGCTAGCGCAGCGCCAGTGACGAAGAACTCTCTACTCCCTACTCTCGGCTCTTTACTTGTTTGGGATGATCATGATTTGCCCGACCTGGAGCAGATCAGGATGTTGTAAGCGGTTCGCGTCAATCAGGTCTTGCACCGTGACGCCGAATTGCGCGGCAATGGACTCGATCGTGTCGCCTGGCTGAATTTCATAGCGTTTGCCCGGTGGTGTGCCCTGAGCTGGCGTGGCGGTGGCTGATTTCGGCGGCCCCTTTGTCGCGGTTGGCGCGGGTGGCGCCGTGGGCGGCGGCGCCGTGGGCGGCGGGCTTGGGGCAGTAGTGGTCGCCGTCTTGATTGGGGACAGTCCGGTCGTGCCGGTGGCCACAGCTGTGCGCGTTCCACTCGCATGGGTTGTCGGCGTGGCGGTTGCGCCAGAGCCGCCCGGACCACATGCCGTGAGGAAAAGCAGGCAAACGATTATGCCGGTGGCGCAGCCCCACGGGGTGAAATGTCGCTGCCGTTTCATTATCCTTCCTCTGTGAGCGGTAGCCAGCAAGGAGATCAGCGCAATCCTAGCACATCGACCGCTCGTGGACATCCTGTACGTCCGCAAGGCAGCGCGCACGAACAATAAGCAATGTGATAATACGGTGGCTGCGCGCCAACAGCGGGTAGAAAACTGCGGCGCTCTGGCTACGGAGCCGGTGTGGCGTGGCTGTGCTCCGACTCGGCCAGCGGGTGGGGCTTGATTGCGACGACGGTGTCGCTCCCATCGTCGGGACGTTCGGTGAACTGTCCTTCGATGACCTGGCCGCGCCGGCGGTCTGTCAGCCCAAGTTGCTTCGCCCTCTCCAGCGCGCGGGCGTATAACGCCTTGACCTGCTCGTTGGAGAGTCGCTTGCCGTGCGCGTAGTAGAGATTGCCACTCTGGCCGGTCGCCATCGTCCCCGTGTAGGCGATCAACACTTTGGGGATCGTTCCCGCCGCGAAGGGGATCAACCCCGCAAGTTCGCGCGCCGCCGTGCGATACACTACCCCCGCGCCGACGACGGGCAAGAGTTCGGCGTAAATGCGCCAGGGTTGTTGTAGATCCTTGCCGTGAATTGCGGCAAGTTTGTAGATCATCATCAACTGATTCTTCGTCAGCACGAGGAAGTCGGCGCCGACCGCCATCAGGTTGCCGACCAGCGGGATAACGGCGGGCAGATTCGAGAGCAAGGCGAACTCGGCATTGGCCCGCGCCGTAGCATTGATGACGGCCTGGGCCGCTGGCGCGCGGAATGATGGCAGAAAGCGCCCGAGCGCCAGTTGCCGGTGCGCCAGCCGGGTGACGAGCCGCTCGCGCAGGTTCGCGATCGTTGCGGGTGAGGCGGCGTCGTGACCGTCAGGCCCGTTGCCGGGCGGGGTCTGCAAGGTCAGCGTGCGGCCAGCGGTCTCTTCGCCTGTCAGCAACTCGCTGATCCGCGGCTGGTCGCGGTCGGCCGGCGTAGCATTGACCAGCACGATGCCATCGTACGCTTCGAGGAAGGAGGGCGGGTACTCGAACGTCGCCGTGTCAATGTAGCTGGCGGCGTCGGCGCCAGCGAGCTGCTCGCGCAGTTCGGCCAGGCGGCTGAGGTCGGCGCCGAGCAGAAGCAGGCGCGGTGGCAACTGGGCCTCGTCGCGCAACTCGTCGAAACTCAGTTCCTTGACGATGTTGAAGAGTTCAGTGACGTTGGGCACACCATTCCGCACGCGCGCGAGCGCTCGATTGCCGTTAGCCATTGTCGTGATCCTCCTTCACACCATACCCTGGGCGTTTGGCTGTTTAGCGCCTCGATCGGTGTTGTTCCCGCTGGCGCACGGACGACACTCCCGGTATGATCGTGGCGCATGACGCCTGGACGCCAGCGGCGGGCCGGGCCGGTTGAGAAGGCAGTGTAAACGATGTTGTGGATTGCGGCCCTGCTGTCGTTCATTATCTGGGTGCTCGGCTGGCAGAGCGGGTTTCTCGGGCCGGTCATTCACGTCTTTCTCCTGCTGGCGCTGCTGGCGGTCCTGGCCGCACTCTTGCCGTCCCATGCGAGCGATAACACTGGCGATGACCAGTGCAATGACCAGGCCACCGCTATCGCGGAACCACGACCAGGAGGGATGACGCCGGACAGCGATACGGCGGATCGGACACCTGCGAAGCCGCGTCGCTGACCACGCCGGACGTCAGCCGCCCGCCTGGGCCGCGACGTCGCCGCGCCGCCGCTGCTGCACACGCGCGTCGAGGTCGCCTAACTGCATCTGCACCCAGGCGGCCAGGTGCGGCTGGGCCTGCTCATAGTCACTCTGCGCCGTCCATACCGAGATTGTCAATGCTTCGTCCGCGCCCGTGATTGTCAGGTACCAGGCGTGCAGTCCCGGCTGCGCGCCGATCAAGGGCGCCAGGCCGGCCCGCATCCGCTTGATGGCTTCGCGTGCCGTGGCCGCGCTGCCGAACTTCCATGATGAAGCGACGATGTACATTGAAACCTTGCCAGATTTGATGACGTCAGGGCAGACCCAGCAGGCCAGGAAGCCAGTGCAGCGGCTCGACGTCAACCAGCGTGCCTGCGGCTGCGTTCGTCACGCCTTCGGGCACGATCAGCAGGCCATTGGCGTGCAGGACACTGGTGAGGATGCCCGCGCCTTGCTCATGCGCCGGCCGTACGAGCGGACCCGCCGGCCCCTGCGTGACGATGGCGCGCACGTAGTGCTGGCGCCCACTCTGATTCTCGACATCCTCAGTGAGCCGGGCGCGTATGATGGCCTTGCGCCACTCCTGATGTCCCTGGAACAAGAGAATCAGCGGCCGGGCAAAGAGTTCGAACGAGACGTAGGCGGCGACGGGGTTGCCGGGCAGACCCAGAAACGGCTTGCCGCCGAGCCGGCCAAACGCCAGCGGCCGGCCGGGTTTCATCCGCACCTGCCAGAGGCGGATAGCTCCCTGCGTGCGCAGCACGTCCTTGACCATGTCATAGTCGCCGACGGAGACGCCACCCGACGTCAGCACAAGGTCGGCAGCGCACGCGGCGGCGAGCGCGCTGGTTAGGTCGGCAGCGCTATCGCGCGCGATCCCCAGCAAGCGTGGCACACCGCCATAATGCCGAACGAGCGCAGCCAGTGTGTAACTATTGCTGTCACGAATCTGGCCGGGACGGAGCGTTGCACCGGGGTAGGCAACCTCATCACCTGTCGAAAGAATTGCCACGCTCGGCCGGCCATAGACCGTCGCGGTTAACCGCCCGAGCGACGCAAGAATCCCGAGCGCGGGCGGGTGCAGCACCGTGCCGGCGCGCAACACCAGTGCGCCAGCGCGAATGTCTTCGCCAGCCTCGCGCACGTTGACCCAGGCCGGCTGCTCGACATAAATCTCGACTTCCGGTCGGGTGCTGCCGGCCGGTCGGCCGGTCTCGTCGGTATCTTCGAAGCGCACGACGGTATCCGCCCCAGGCGGCAGTGGCGCGCCGGTCATGATACGAATCGCCGTGCCGGGCATCACCATGCCGCGTGGGGCATAGCCGGCCGGCCCTTCGGCGGTTACATGCAGCCGCACGGGCGTGCCGCGCCGCGCGCCGGCTAAATCGGCGGCGCGTACGGCGTAGCCATCCATCGCCGAGTTACGGAAGGGCGGAATATCGGCGTCGGCGACGATGTCTTCCGCAAGCACACGTCCCAGCGCGTCGAGCAAGGGTATGATTTCGGTCGCAAGCGGCGCGACACCGTCGAGCACCAGCGCCTGGGCCTCCGCGACGCCGATCAGGTGCGGCACACTGGCGCTATCCCTGGTTGGAAAACCTCTCTTGCCCATATGCCTGCCCCCGTCGCCAGCACTCCCTGGAGGAATTATAGACGGCGAGCGAGGCATTCAACCGAGATGATAGGTGGTAGATGACAGTAGGTTCAGACCAGCACGGCGCTTGGCTGCTGGCGCGGCGCTGTCCAGAACCCACTGCCCGACTGCCCGACTGGTAAGCGTCACCCCGCCGCCTTGATCCGCGTCATGGCGTCCACCAGCTCACGCACGGCGTCGGCGGACTTTTGCAGCGCCGCCTTTTCTGCATCGGTCAGGGTGATCTCGACCACGCCTTTCAGTCCGCCCGTGCCGAGTTTCGCCGGCACGCCGACGTACAGATCCTTGATGCCATACTGGCCTTGCAGATGGACGCTACAGGGTAGGACGCGGTTCTTGTCGAGCAAGATGGCGTCAACCATCGCCGAGACGGAGGCTCCGGGCGCATAGTAGGCGCTGGTGCCGAGTAGTTGCACGATCTCGCCGCCGCCGTTGGCGGTGCGCTCGCAGATCGCCTTGATCCGGTCCTCGGGAAGCAGTTCGGTGATCGGGATGCCCGCGACGGTGGAATAACGCGGCAGCGGCACCATTGTGTCACCATGGCCGCCAAGCACGAACGCGGTCACGTCCTCGACCGACACTTGCAATTCCATCGCGATGAACGCGCGGAAGCGGGCTGAATCCAGCACACCGGCCTGGCCGATGACGCGCTCGCTGGGGAAGCCGGAACGTTCCAGCGCGACGTGGCACATCGCGTCGAGCGGGTTGGTGAGAATGATAATGACACAGTTCGGGCTGCGCTTAACGATCTCGTCGGTGACGGAGCCGACGATGTTCATATTGACTTTGAGCAGGTCGTCGCGACTCATCCCTGGCTTGCGCGGCGAGCCGGACGTAATCACGACGACGTCGGAACCGGCGGTGGCATCGTAGTCGTTCGCGCCGACCACCTGCGCGTCATAGCCGATCACTGGACCGGCTTCCATCAAGTCGAGCGCCTTGCCCTGAGGCAGATTCGGGATGATGTCAACGAGCGTGACGTCCGCATAGCCCTTCTGCGCGATATACTGCGCGGACGTTGCGCCGGTCGCGCCAGCCCCCACCACGGTGACTTTCTGTCGCATCGTCGGTTCCTCCCGTGAAGCTCAACTCCACCTGTTGCGGTGGCCCACACTGGCGCGCATGATAACATACCAGGTGAGAGGGGCTGCCACGGAAGTAATGGAGAAAAACGCTATGTTGCCGGCGCAAGTTGGGCCGCCACATATGCTGCTGTTGATGCCACTGGCGATCATCTGCGCGATTGTCTTTCATCTTATCGCAGATCGCGGTATATGGTAGGGAGACTGCACACCGAGGGCAGGTTCAGAGGAGACGATGCAGACTGAGACGCCA
>DASUBC010000055.1:0-2761 GCA_035763465.1 Thermomicrobiales bacterium | reverse complement strand
GTCTCGTGGCCGGCCAGGTCAACGGTCCACAGGTGCGTGCGGCGGGCGTGGATAAATCCGCTGCCATCGGCCTTGTGGCGAATGCGCCGCAACGTGACGACGTCGTCCGCGACCCGCTCGCCCTCCGCCGGCTCAGCGCCGGCTTCAGTCGCGGGCGCAGCAGGATCGAACTTCTCGGCGCGAGCGAAGACCAGGCGCGTGCTGTCAGGCGCCCAGGCGAAATCACTGATGCCCATGTCGCCGCTGGTCAGCGCCCGCGCTTCGCCACCCACCCCGGCGGTCGGGATGAGCCACACTTGCTTCCTGCCCTTCTCCGCCCGGTCAGCCAGGAAGGCCAGCCAGCGCCCATTCGGCGACCAGCGCGGCTGGGCCACGGTGCGCGGCCCGCGCGTGAACCGCACCGCCTCGCCCGGCATCCCACCCGCCGGCACAATCCACAGGTCGCTCTGGTATTCGTTCGCGGCGCGGTCAAGGCGTGTCTGCACGAAGCAGACCGCCTGACCGTCCGGGCTGACCGCCACATCGCCCAGCAGGGTCAGCCGGAAGAGATCGTCGGCGCGCAGCGGGCGCTGCGCCGTCACGCCGGGCAGAGACTCCTGAGTCGTTGTTGTGCTATCCATGCTGCTACTCCTGCTCACCACCAGAAAGCCGGTCCTTGTCCAGTAGTATCGCACGCGCGGCGCTTGCAGATGGCGCTGCTTCCCGCTACCCTACATTCTTGGAGTATTGACTGTGTAGAGGAGCAAAACAATGGCCCAAGCAGTGAGAGCCCTACCGAAGCGGAGCGAAATCACGCCCGCTGACACCTGGGACGCGGCGAGCGTCTTTCCGAGCGACGCCGCCTGGGAAGCAGAACTGACGGCGATCGCCGACCAGTTGCCGGTCATCACCGGCTATCGCGGCCGGTTGAGCGAGGGACCGGGCGCCCTGGCCGACTGGTTGACGCTGGCGAACGATGTCGGCTCGCGCGTGTACAAGGCATATGTCTACGCCAGTCTCTTTCACGAGGCCGATACGACCGACCAGGACGCCAAGGCGAAAGTTGACCGTGTGATGGGCCTCTACGCCCGCGTGGCGGCGGCCAGCGCGTTCGCCGAACCGGAGCTGCTGGCGATCGGCTTTGCCACGCTGCGCCAGTGGGCCACGGACGAACCACGCCTCGCGATCTACGCGCACTACTTCGACCAGCTTGAGCGCCGGCAGGCCCATGTGCGGTCGGGCGAAGTCGAGGAAGTGCTCGGGCTGGCGACCGAGCCGTTCGAGGGCGCGTCCGCCACGCACGGCATCCTGGCCGACGCCGACCTGACCTTCCGTCCCGCGCGCTCGGAAACGGGAGAAGAGTTGACCGTCGCGCAGGGGACGATTGACGCGCTGCTGATGAGCGCCGACCGCGCGGTGCGCCAGACCGCCTGGGAGAGTTACGCCGACGGGCACCTGGCCTTCAAGAATACGATGGCGAATTGCCTGGCGACCTGCGTCAAGCAGCATGTCTTCACTGCGCGCGTGCGCGGCTACGACTCATCGCTGGAAGCATCGCTGGCGCCCAACTTCATTCCCACCGACGTCTTCCACAACCTGATTGCGACCTTCAAAGAGAACCTGCCGACCTGGCACCGCTACTGGGCGATTCGCCAGCGGGCGCTTGGCTACGCCGAGTTCCACCCCTATGACATCAAAGCGCCGCTGTCGCAAACCAAGCCGCATGTCCCGTTCGATCAGGGGCTGGAGTGGATTGCGGCGGGCCTGCGTCCGCTCGGTGACGAGTATGTCAACACGGTGCTGCGCGGCGTCCGCGAGGAGCGTTGGGTAGATAAATATCCCAATGTCGGCAAGCGTGCGGGCGCGTTCTCCAGCGGCTGCCAGGGCACGCATCCCTTCATCCTCTGCAACTCTACCGACGACCTGGAGAGTATGAGCACGCTGGCCCACGAACTCGGCCACTCGATGCACTCGTACCTGACCTGGCAGACGCAGCCGCCGGTCTACGCCGACTACACGATCTTCCCCGCCGAAGTCGCCTCCAACTTCAACCAGGCACTCGTCCGCGCCTACCTGCTCGACAAGAACCCCGACCCCGACTTCCAGATCGCCCTGATCGAAGAGGCGATGTCCAACTTCCACCGCTACTTCTTCCTAATGCCGACACTGGCGCGCTTTGAACTCGAACTGCACGAGCGCGTGGAGCGCGGCGAAGCCCTGCCCGCCGCGACGATGATCGGCCTGATGGCCGACCTCTTCCGCGAAGCCTATGGCCCCGGCGTCACGCTGAACGACGATCAGGTCGGCATTACCTGGGCGCAGTTCCCCACGCATCTGTACGCGAACTTCTACGTCTACCAGTACGCCACCGGCATCTCCGGCGCGCACGCGCTGGCACAGGGCGTGCTGGCCGGCACACCGGGCGCGGTCGAGCGCTATCTCAACTTCTTACGCGCCGGCAGCTCGGTCTATCCGCTCGATGCCCTGCGCGAAGCCGGCGTAGACCTGACCTCACCAGAGCCAGTGCGCCAGGCGTTCGGCGTGCTCAAAGGCATGGTGGACCGCCTGGCACAGCTGCTCGGCCAGTAACGGCACGCTCGTGCCATACCACATGCCAGACAGGTTGACGGCAAACGTATAGTTGCCGCCAACCTGTCTGGCGCCGCGCAAGTGAAACAGCATCCACTGCTGAGGCGTACACCCAGTGAGAGGCAAACAGCGGGTGTACAGTAGAGGAGGTGGGCGACCGTGAGCGAGCAGAGTCCGGCAATCCGGCTGACCG
>DASUBC010000054.1:0-4211 GCA_035763465.1 Thermomicrobiales bacterium | reverse complement strand
CTGGCGGCTTGCCAGGGGCGCTGGTACTGTTAGCGCGTGAGGAATACGCCATGAAAGATTCCGGCACCGGCCAGTGCGCGAACGACCCTGGTGCGCTCGTTGTTATGTGACCGTGGGATACACAGAAGAGCAGGAGAGGTGAAAAGCCGATGAAGGTTCGTCTCAGTCGTCGCCGTTTCATGACCATGGTGCCCCTCTCGGTGCTCGGCACCGCCGTCCTCGCCGCCTGTGGCGCGTCGCCCACACCGACCACCGCGCCAGCCAGCGCCGCCACCAAGCCCGCCGCTGCCGCGACCACGGCCAGTTCGACGACGGCCGCCGCCTCGACCTCAGCTGCGGCGACGTCCTCCTCGGCGGCCACCACCTCGGCCGCTGCTACCTCGGCCGCTGCCGCGCCGCCGACCGCCGCGCCTGCCCAGCTGGCCTCGCCGGTCGCGTCCGCCACCGCTGTGCCCCAGGCTAACCTCGCCTCCGACCAGACTGTGCGCCTGGTCAGCTGGGCCTTGGCGAAGAACATCGCCCCGCAACTGGAAGGCGGTCCGCTGCGTCTCATGACCGAGAACACCTTCCGGCCGCCGTTCGTGCTGGATAAAGACGGCAAATTGCAACCCGGCGTCTGCACCAAGTGGACGGTCAGCGATGATGGCCTCAAGTACACGCTGACGATGGACCCCAACGCCAAGTTCTCCGACGGCTCCAAAGTCACCGCTGCGGACCTCAAATTCTCCTGGGAATACCTGACTGACCCGACGACGAAGGCTGGTTTGGCGACGTATGTCACGTTGCCGATTGCCGGTTACGCCGATATGGTGGCGGGGAAGGCGAAGGAGCTGACCGGACTGGTGGTCAAGGACGACGCCACGCTGGAGATCACGCTGTCGAAGCCGTACACGCCGTTCATTAAGGCGATCTCCACCTTCATCGCGGGCGTGGTCAAGAAGGACAACGTGCTGGGAACGCCCAACACGACCGATGCCACGGGTGCGACGCTGATTACCTGGGACGCCAAGCCGGTCTGCTGCGGGCCGTACCAGTTGAAGTCGTGGGATAAGGCGAGCGGGGAGCTCAACTGGGAGGTCAATCCCTACTGGTGGGGGCCGAAGCCGACGATTCAGAAGGTCAACTATCGTTACGTGCTGGATCCGAACACCCAGTCCATCATGTACGACAACAACGAGATGGACGTCCTCTTCCCGTCCGATATCCTGCAAGGGCAGATGAAGAAGGGCCCGCACGCTAAGGAACTGGTGAAGATTCCCTACGGCGGGTCGTACTTCTATTACTTCCGGCTTGGCCGTAAGCCGATGGAGGACGTCAACATTCGCCGCGCGCTGCTGAAGGCGACCGACATGGGGACGATCGTCCAGGCGGTCTTCCAGGGCGCACAGGATCCGGCGTACGGAATTATTCCGCCGAACCTGGAAGGCTACACGAATCCCAAGTCATACTACGACCCGGACGGCGCGAAGAAGGCGCTGGCGGCCTCGACTTACCAGACGGCGGATAAAGTGCCGCCGATCACAATTGAGGTCGGCACGAACCTGCCGGAGTATGTCAAGGTCTCGGAAGCCTTGCAGCAGATGTGGAAGGATACGCTGGGCATCAACATCACCATCCATACCTATGCGCCGGGCACTGATCCGAACACGTTGACGGGAAACGTCTTCCGTGCGAGCCTCGGTACCATCGTCAACGATCCGTCAGCCGCGCCGTCGGCGATGGGCCTGAGCACTGCTGCGCTGATGCACAGCAACCTGCTGAAGGATTACACAGGGCCGGTAGATACCCAGCTCGACGATGTGCTGAACAAGGCGGATAGTATGCCGTTGTCGCAGGAAGCCGACCGGATAAAGCTCTACCAGCAGGCCGAGCAGATGATCATGGACCAGGCATTCTACATTCCGATCATCTGGGTCGGGTACTATCACGCGGTGAAGCCGTGGGTGCAGGGCTTCGCCAGCAACACCGACAACTGCTTCTATACGCTGCCGGAAGCGTACATCGCCAAGCACTGAAGAAAGCCCTCGCCCCGTCCCCCTCTCCCGTGATGCGGGAGAGGGGGGCGCGACCCACCTGCTGGGATACCCCGGCGAGTGGGGGGTGAGGGTCGCTGGCCGGGGATGGTTCGTCAGTAGCGGGGAGGGTGAGCGATTTTTCTCTACATCCTGCGCCGGATCGGCCTGGCGATTCCGCTCGTCCTGGCCGTCATCATCATCACTTTTACGCTGGGGCATTACGCGCCCACCGATCCGGTGCGCCTGCTGATCCCGCAAGATGTCAATCCCGATCAGGCGACGATCGATCGGCTGCGGCATCAGTATGGCCTCGACAAGCCCTTCCTGGTGCAGTTGCGCGATTATCTGACCAACCTGGCGCACGGCAATTTCGGCAGTTCGATCGCCTTGAACCGCCCGGTTGGCAGCGCGCTCGCGCACGCGCTGCCAATTTCGATGCAACTGGGCCTCGCGGCCCTGGTGCTGATTATCATCGTCGGAATCCCGCTGGGAGTAATCACCGCGCTCAAGCAGAATACCTGGCTCGACTACACCATCCTGTTCGGGACGATCACGCTGTCTACGATTCCGCCCTTCGTGCTGGCGCCCTTGCTGATGATTCTCCTGATTCTGAAACTCCACATCCTGCCTTCGACGACGGGATGGTCCGGTATCTTCAGTGTGAAGGCCATTTTGCCAGTGGTGACGCTGGCGGTCGGTCCGCTGCTGGGGGTGGTGCGCTATACGCGTTTCAGCGTCATTGAAGTGCTCGGTCAGGATTATGTGCGGACCGCGCGGGCCAAGGGCTTGCCGATGCGCGCGATCATCTTCCGGCATATCCTGCCCAATGCGCTGACGCCCGTGGTCACATCACTCGGCCTGACCGTGGCCGGGCTGATTACGGGGTCGATCTTTCTGGAGAACATTTTCGGCATTCCGGGGTTCGGCCAGCTCGCGGTCAATTCGATTACCGGCAACGATTATCAGGTCATTCTTGGCACGACCATCGTTGGCGCGCTCCTGGTGATTGGGAGTAATCTGATCGTGGACGTTCTCTATGGCTTGCTCGATCCACGGGTGCGCCTCCAATGAGCAAGACGCTGACGCTGGCCCAACCCGCCATCGAGAAGCAGGTGCGGCAGCGCAGCCTGTGGATAGACGCGTTCGATCGCTTCCGCCGCAACAAGATGGCGGTGGGCAGCCTGGCGTTCATCATCTTCGTCTTGCTCACCGCCGTGTTCGGACCGATTATTTCGCCTTACGATCCCTTGCGTCAGAATCTCCTGGATGTCGCGAAGCCGCCGAGTATGGCGCACTGGTTCGGGACCGACTCGCTGGGTCGTGATTACCTCACGCGGGTCATGATGGGTGGGCGCACCGCCTTCCTGGTCGCGGTTGTAGTGACGACGATCACTACGGTCATGGGCGTGTTGATCGGCACCAGCGCGGCCTACTGGGGGCGCTGGTTCGACAACCTGATCATGCGTCTGACAGACATCATTATGGCGTTCCCGCACCTGCTGCTGGCGATGTTCATCGCAGGCACCATTCGACCCCGCTTCCTCGATCTGACGAAGAGTATTACCTGGCTGCGCGGCACCGGGGTGGCCGACTATCTGGTTGTCTTCGGCGCGCTGGCTGTGGTGAGCTGGCCGGGGTATGCTCGGCTCATCCGTGGACAGGTGCTGTCGCTGGTTCATTCCGAGTTCATTGCGGCCGAGCGGATGCTTGGCGCGTCGTCGTGGAAGATCATGCGCGACCACCTGATTCCCAACGCGCTGGGACCAGTCATTGTCGCGCTCTCGGCGCAATTCGGCGGCGCGATGCTGCTGGAATCGTCGCTGAGTTTTCTGGGTATCGGTATTCAGCCGCCCGGCGCCAGCTGGGGCAATATGATCAGCGACAACCTGCTCACCTGGCGCTACCAGCCGCACCTGCTCGCCATCCCCGGCATTGTGCTGACGCTGGTCGTGCTGGCCTTCAACTTCCTGGGCGACGGCCTCAACGACGCGCTGAACCCACGGGCGCGGCGTTAGCCTGACAGTTCGATCGGCACGCCGCGCCGTTGCTCATTCAGCACGATGACCTGATCCCAACCTTCTTCGGCGAGGCGCGGCAGCAGGTTGTCAAGAAACTGGCGCTGCGCACGAATCTGCTCTTCTGGTAGGCGTCGCGTTTCGGGACGTTGCGCGTTTTGCGCCAGGTAGGTTTCGAGCG
>DASUBC010000053.1:0-2070 GCA_035763465.1 Thermomicrobiales bacterium | reverse complement strand
CGGCATGTTTTCGCCCATAGTGCCTTGCAGCGCCGCTACCCTCGCCTTGTGCCTGGATTGGCCGTCGTGCCCGGCTTGACCAGAGGCACACCGGCGCGGCAGAGCGGGCAATCGGCCGGGTCGTAGGTGGTGATGTCGGTGCGGAGGACGGGGGCGAGCGGCACGCCGAGGTCTACCTGGCCACCGCTGCGATCCACCAGCACGGCGACCGCGACCGGATCGGCCTCGTGTGCGGACAGTGCGGCCAGCGTTTCGCGCACCGAACCGCCGGTCGTCCGGATGTCGTCCACGACCAGCACGCGCTCGCCGGGCCGGGGTATCGCGCCCCGGCGAAACTCGCGACCAGGGCCGCCAGTCGCGCGCTCGGCGTAGGCTGCGCGGACTCCCAGTTGCCGCGCGACCTCGAAGGCGAGCAGGATGCCGCCCGTCGTCGGCCCCGCGACGACCGCAATGCCGGCATCTCCGAACTGGGCCGCGATCTGTTCGCAGATCGTCGCGGTCGCGCGTGGGTCGGCCAGCAGATCGAATTTCTCGATGTAACGGTCGCTGTGTCGCCCCGACGACAGCAGAAAATGTCCCTCGCGCAGCGCGCCGACTTCGCGCAACAGCGCCTCGAAATCCACGGACATACTACCTCTACTCAAACAGCAGCTGACCACGGTCGCAGCGCCACAACCTGCAACCTGTCAACCTGCCAACCTGTAACTCGCTTATCATCCCCACCAGAACGACGCCGCCAGAATCGCGTATAGCCCCAGCAGCGCCATGCCCTCCAGCCAGGTTGATTCGCCGTCGAAAACAATCAGCGCGCCAAGCAGCGCAGCCAGCCCCACGGCCACCACCAGCATCGGCGGCATGACCAGCGTCAGGTACGCGCCACCGACGACCAGACTCAGGAGGACGAGCGCCGGTGTCAGGAAGAGCGCAACCTGGAGTGAACTGTTCAGGATAACGCTGATGGCGTAATCGGGCTTGTTCGCTGCCGCCAGCTGGATGCCGACGACGTTCTCCACCGCGTTGCCGGCGATCGCCACGATGACCAGGCCGGTGAAGGCTTGCGAAAGATGGAGCGCCTCAATCGCCGGTTCGAGCGCGGCGATAAACCAGTCGGAGATGAACGCCGCACCCACGCCCGCGACCGCGAGCAGCGCCGCCGCCAGCCAGAGCGGCCACGCAGCCCCCGCTTCATCCTCGGGCGCCGCCTCCAGCGCCAGCCCACCAGCCTTAAGCGAGAAGGGCACACTGCCGGCAAAGACGATCAGCAGCACGATCGCACTGGCGATGCTGATCCCTTCGATATGCGCGCTGGCCGGCACATGCAGCCCATGCGCCATAGTTGGCACCGCGAGCGCCGCTACGGCCAGCACGGTCAGGATCGCGACGATGCGAGGGGCTTCCGATGCAAACCGCTGGGCGCCGTGCCGCAAGCCGCCGACGAGAAACGCCAGCCCCAGCACCAACAGGCTGTTGCCGAGGATCGAGCCGATAATCGTCGCCTGCACGACTTCGACCAGGCCGGCGCGCAGGGCGAAGAGCGATACAAAGAGTTCGGGCAGATTGCCCAGGCCCGATTGCAGCACCCCGGTCGCGCCCGGCCCCAGCCGTGTGCCGACCTGCTCCGTCGCCTGTCCTACCAGCGCCGCCAGCGCCGCCAGCGCCAGAAGCGCGATGACGAAGGTCACCACTGCGTTCAGGCCGGCGAAGTGCAAGATGCCGGTGGCCACGCTACAGATGACGCCGGCTGCCAGCGTGATCCGATCCTTGCGGCTCAGAACCTTCAGCACCGTCATACGTCGCTCGCCGGCGACACGGCGGCCAGCCGCTGCTGGCGGGCGTCGTTCGCCAGTCCGACGATGTCGCGCACCGCGCCGAACCCTTCGCGCGCGAGCCAGGCGCGCAGATCGGCGATCAGGCGGGTCATCGTGCCGGGGTCGGCGAAGGTTGCCGTGCCCACCTGCACGGCGGACGCGCCGGCCAGGAAAAACTCCAGCGCGTCGTTGAGTGAGGCGATCCCGCCGAGGCCAATGATCGGCACGTCTACCGCCGCCGCGACCTGATAGACCATCCGCA
>DASUBC010000052.1:0-8271 GCA_035763465.1 Thermomicrobiales bacterium | reverse complement strand
CTGGCCCGGCGTGCGGACGATCAGTGGGACATGCACGCTCGACTCGTAGAACAGATTCTTGCCGATGAGGTCGTAATCGCCCAGAAAATCGCCGTGGTCGGAGGCGAAGATGATCAGTGTGTCGTCGGCGTGGCCCGCGCGTTCCAGCGCCGCCAGGATACGGCCGACACCCTGGTCAATCTGGTAGACCAGCGCGGCGTAGTGCGCGCGAATCTTGCGCTTTTGCGCCTCGGTGAACTCCGTGTAGTCCACACCGTTCCACGGGCGGAGATTACTGGCGATGACCGCCGCTCGCATCGCCGCGCTATCCGCCGTCGCCGGGATGCTCGCCGGCATCGCGGCGGGGTCGAACAGATCCGCCAGTTCCGGCGGCGGGTCGTAGGGGCAGTGCGGGCCGGGGAAGCCGACCATCAGTGCGAAGGGGCGCTCGTCCTGGTACTGCTCGATGAAGCGGCAGGCTTCGTTCGCGACCCAGACATCCACCTGGTGTTCCGCCGGAATCTTGCTGATGATCGCGCCTTTGTGCTCGTAATACCCCTCATGCTCGTTGCCGTGATACTTGCGGAGACCATGCTGCTGAAGGTAGCGCGCGTAATCGTCTTGAATGTGAATGTGGCGTTTGTCCTCGGCGATAACGCGCTCCTGAAAGCCCTCGGCGATGTCCCAGGGGTAGAAGTGCATCTTGCCGATCGCGGCGGTGTGGTAGCCAATCGCGGTCAGCTGTTGCGGCCAGGTCTGCACGCCGCAAGCATCGTGGTCGGGCCGCAACCACTGGTTGTTGTTCAGGACGCCGTTCCGCACCGCGTTCTGCCCGGTCAGCAGCGACGCCCGCATCGGGACGCAGAGGGGCGACGGTGCTATGCAGCGGTGATAGCGCACGCCGCGCGCGGCCAGCGCGTCAATGTGCGGCGTGTCAATGAAGCCCGCACCGTAGCAACTGAGAAAGTCGGCGCGCAGCTGGTCGGGCAGCATGAACAGGATATTCGGCGGTTGGCTGGCCGTAGCCATGCAATCCTCCTATGCGCGAACACCCGGTGGTGGAAAGCCGCGCGCCACATCGTCGAGGACCAGCACCCAGTCCTGATCCTGACCACTACTGGGAGGAACGAAGCGTCGGTGACCGCCACGAGGGAACGTCCCGATCAGCGAATAGTTACCCTGGCGCGGATCGTACCAGTAGCCCTGCAAGCGCTCGCCCGTCAGCCGTTCCAGATCGAGTGTCACCGGGCGGCCAGCAGACAGATAGATGCAGGCATAGCCGCCATCGCGATCGCGGGTGGCTTGCGCGTGGTCGAGATCGGGGGCGATGCCCACCACAGGTGATTCCGCCTGGTCATGGAGGAGTAACGCCTGGTCGGGCACGCGGCTGAAGAATGGGCGCGATTCGAGCAGCGCCCGCGCGTGGCGCATGTCGTCCGCGCCTGCGGCTGCCAGGCCCTCACGCCACGGCACCTGCGGCAACGGACCACCCTCGCGCCCCGGTATCCAGAAGCGGTAGATGGTATCGTGGCCGTAGGTATGGCCACAGGCGCCGGCGAAGAGCGCCCAGTAGGCGCGCTGGCGAACGTGCCAGGCGCTGAAGCGCTCGCGCGCCGGGTCATGCAAGTCGAGGTGGTCTTCGTAGCACGGTTCACCGTCCAGCACTGGTTTCGCTGGCTGGCGCGCGTAATCCTCCGCGATGCGCTCCCAGTTGTGGTTGCCGATCCGGTGGCCCGACTGAATCATATTGAAGGCCAGCCAGGGTTCGGTATGGAAGAACTCGCCGCTGGAGGTCGCGGGGGGGCGGAACGTGCCGCCCGGTGGGTGATAGGTCAGCAAGAGGGCGGTGTAGTCCTCCTGACCGGTCACGCCGATCGCGATGCCGCGCGCCAGCGCACGCCAGGTTTCGACCGCTTCTGGGCCATCGGGCCGGCTATCACCGCCGAGAATCCAGAGCAGGTTGGTCCGGTTGCGATAGCGCCGGCCGAAGAATTCCCCGTAGGCGACGGCACTGGCAGGAGTGAAGACGCGCCTGGCAGGCTTGTTGACATTATCGCCCCATGTGGGCAACAGCCCCACATAGAGACCCAGCACGGCAGCCCGATCAATGATCCAGTCCATGTGAGCGAAGTAGGCTTCGTTCGGGCGACCTGGATCGCCATCCTGCACCGCGAGCTCGTTATACGCATTCGGTAGCGTCATTCCACCGAATTCATCATTCAGCGCCACCGCTTGAATCACCGTGAAGCCGCGCGCGGCGCGGTCACGCAGGTACTCGTCCGCTTCTTCGCGGGTCAGGCGGTAAAAGATCGCCCAGGCGGTATCGCCGAGGTAGAAGAACGGCGAGCCGTCCTCGCGCGCCAGAAACCGGCCGTTCGTACTGACCCGGAGCCGCTGCAACATCATCCGCTCGCCTTTCGCTGTCCATGCCCTGCGCCATCTTGGAATGACGTGAGCGTCAGTACTGCACCACCTCGCCCGTGCGCGGGTCGGTCAGCCGCGCGCCGGGCGGCGGGGCAACGGGGCCACGCAGCAGCGGGTCGTCGGTCACACGCATCCAGGCGTCAAGGCGTTCGCGCAGGTCAGCCAGTATTTCGCCCATCGCCGGTTCAGCGGCCAGGTTGTGCGCCTCATGCGGGTCGTGGACCAGATCGTAGAGCTGCTCGCGCTCCCAGAGGCGCGCGGCCCAGCCTTCGCGCAGCCAATAGTCTTTGCTCGGCCCCGCGTCGCAGTTGATGCCGGGGCTGGGTGGGTCGGCGTAGCGGCGGATGTACTTCCAGCGGCGGGTTCGCACCGCGCGCTGCGGCTCGTACGCACCGTGGAAGGTCACTTCCGCGAAGATTTCGTCGCGCACGGCGGCCTCCCCACGCGCCAGCGGCAGCAGCGAGACGCCTTGCAGCCAGGCGGGCCGCGCGACGCCCGCGACCGCGCAGATGGTGGGATAGAGGTCGAGGTGTGAGACGAGCGCGTCGCACACCTGCCCACCCTGGAAACCACCCGGCCCGCGCATCACCAGCATCACGCCGATGCCGCCATCGGTGCAGTTGGCCTTCATGCCAGGGAAGGCAATGCCGTGGTCGGTCGTGCAGATGACCAGCGTGTTGTCCGCCAGTCCGGCCTGGTCGAGCGCCGCCAGGATCACGCCGAGGCCGGTATCGAACGCACGGGCGCTGGCCTTGAACGCCGCCATGTCCTGCCGCGTCTCCAGCGTATCGGGCAGCGGCGCGGGCGGCAGCGTGTAGCGCGCGTCCTCCGCCGGTCCTGGTTCAGCGAACACCCGGTGGGTCTCCTGAAAGCCAATCTCCAGGTAGAACGGCTCCACAGCGGCGCGCAGGAAGTCTGCCGCCACGGGCGCGACATCGGCGGCGCGGCGGCTGGCAACTGGCAGCACCTGATCATAGCCCAGAGTCGCCGGGGCACGCGCCACATGCTGCAAGCCGGCCAGCGCGGTGTGATACCCCGCCGCGCCGAGCGTAGCCGCCAGGTGTTCGCGCGGCTCGCGCAGCGCGAAACCCCGGTGCAGCAGCCCGATCATCCCACTGTTGTGCGCCGACTGCCCGGTCAGCAATGCGGCGCGGCTCGACGAGCAGGTCGGCGCGACGCAGAACGCCTGCCGGAAGAGCACTCCCTCCTCCGCCAGCCGTTGCAGGTTCGGTGTCGGTACCGCGTGCCCATACGGCTGCACGTACCGCCCGGTATCGTGCGTCGTCAGTAGGACGATGTTCGGTGGCATGGCGGCTCCTTCGTCGCGTTACAGGTTGCAAGTTGCTTCTGGTCAAGGCTATGCCAATAGACAGGCACCGTGCTAGCCTAACGCAACCTGCAACCTGTAACCTGTAACCTGCAACTATTCGATAAAGTACTGGCTCGGATTCGTCGGGCCGGGATTGTTGTAGGTGCTGCCGCTGGAGAATATCTTCGCCGGCACGTTATGGAAGTTATTCTTGACGATGCCGTAGCCGTTGGACGGCAGGACCGTGCCGATGATGTAGAGCTGGTCTTTGGCGATCGCCAGCAGCTGGCGCATCAGGTCATCGCGCTTCTTGTCGTCCACCGTCGCCAGCACCTGGTCGTAGAGCGACATCTGCTTCTTGACGATGTCCGGCGGTTCCTCCGCTGGTGTCGGCGGATGGGCCGGCTTGGCGTACCAGTAGGCCCAGGCGACCGCGAAGTGTGAACCGTCGAACTGCGGGAAGTAGCGCGAGGGATTCAACTCCTCGTAGAGTCCGGCGTCACCCGTCCAGATCATGCCGTCTACATCGGCGGCGTTCTTGCGCGTCCAGAGGAGCGAGCGGTCTTCGACCTTCGACTGGATATCGAGGCCGACCGCCTTGGTCTGGGTCTGGATGAGTTTCATGACGTCAATCTGGTCGGTGTTGGCCGAAGCGATCTCGATGATCATCGTAAAGCGCTTGCCATCCGGGCGCAGCCGGAAGCCCTCGCTGTCCTTCTGGGGCAGCACCTTATCGAGATGCTGGTTCGCCTTGTCCGGGTCGTGTTCGGTGAACTGCTTGGCGAACTCCTCGTCGTAATACTTCGATTCGGGCCGCGACGCTACCTGATACGGCTCACCCTGGCCGACGTAGACCGCCTGGATGATCGCCGGCCGGTCAATCGCGTAGGAGAGGCCGACGCGGAAATCCTTGTTCTGGATGATCTGGCGCATCACCGGGTCTTTGTGGTTCCAGTTCGGGTAGATCCCGGCAGTATTCGAGGAATCGGGCACAGTTTCATAGAAGTGGTACTGCCCTTTCTGCTGGTTGTCTACGAAGACCGGCTTGTTCTGGTTGGTGGCGATGTGGCGGTCCTGCATATCAATCTCGCCATTCGCCGCCTTCAGCACCAGCGGCTGCAGGTCCTGGTAGACATCGAAGACCACTTTGTCAATGTAGGGCAGCTGATTGCCGTCAGGGTCCACCTTCCAGAAGTAGGGATTGCGCTCGGCGGAAACGCGATTGCCTGTGCCGTAGGGCGCGACGATCTTCCAGGGGTTCAGAGTCGGCAGGTCGGGATTGCTCCACTGTGCACTGTAGGACGTGCCGGGCACACTCGCGCCTTTGAGCTGGAAAAGTTTGACCCAGCTCTCGGCGTTGTTCTCCTTCATCAATTGCTCGAGCTTGGCCGGGTCGGCGTATTTCTTGTGGAACTGCTTCAGATAGTGCGCCGGGTAGGTGAGCAGGTCGGTCTGGCCCGGCCGCGCCATCTCTTCGAGATAGAGGCCGCCCGGCTGCGGGAAGGAGAAGCGGACCGTGTGATCGTCCACCTTCTCCACTTTTGGCGGATTATTGCCGGGACTGGGTGTCAGTTCCTTATTGAAGAGGACATCGTCGTGCCAGAAGACGATGTCGTCGGGACCGAACGGCTCGCCATCGGACCACTTCATCCCCTCGCGTAGCGTGAAGGTGAACGCCTTGCCATCGGAGCTGGTCTCGACCGCCGCCGCGACATCGGGGATCACAGCGGTCCACTCGGGATTCCAGCGAACCATGTTGGTGCAGCCGATCGTCCGGCCAAAGAAGGCTGCATCCGAGCCGCCGAGCGAACCCATGCGCCAGGTGCCGCCGTACTTGCCGATGCGCTCGGTTGGCTTGACGACCTCAGGGTTCTTCGACGCGCGCTCGGCGACGGGCGGCAATTTGCCAGCCTTGACCAGATCGGCCAGCAGCGGCGCTTCGCCTTTCACCGTAACTTTCGTGGCGGCTGGCGTGCCGCTGGCTGGCGCCGGCGTGGCGGGCAGGGCGGCCCGCGCTGTAGTGGCGGTGGGCTGCGCGCTAGATGATGCCGCCGCCGCAGTGGTCGAGGTCGCCGAACTCGTGGTTGAACTGACGGCGGAACTACTGGACGAGCTGCTGGACACGGCGCTGGAACTGCTCGACGAGGTACTACTGGTTCCCGGCGTAGCCGTTGGCGATGCGCCGCCGCAGGCGGTCACCAGCAGGCCACCGGCTGCCAGACCGGTCAGGGTGAGGAAGCGCCGGCGCGTGAACCGGACCGCAGGGAGAGTATCGTGCCTCATCACTCCTCCTCGCTGAATAGTGCGCGGTAGACTGGACGTAAGACGCCTGTACCAGCCGGTGCCCGGTCAGTGTGCCGAAAGCACTGCCGTGGCTGGTCAGAGCCGGCCCGTGGCCGACCCCTGCCGTACTCGAAGACGCTCCGGTTATCTCACATCGCCTCCCCTTTCCTGTCACCATTAGCCATGTGTATCACCCTGCCCTCATTGGCGGGGCGGTGGACTGGCGGAGATTGAGTTGCGTCGGCAGGACGACCTGCTCCGGAGGCAGCGGCGGGCCGTCCAGCTGCTCGATCTGCGCGATGAGCAGGGCGACGGCGCGCTCGGCTAGCGCCGCGAAGGGCTGCGCCACGCTGGTCAGCGGCGGGTAGAGCTGCACCGCGAATGTATCGTCGTAACTGATGAGACTCAACTCGTCCGGCACATGCACGCGCGCGGCATAGAGCGCGCGGGATGCGCCAAGCGCCAAACTATCGCTGCCAGCGAAGATGGCGGTCGGGCGCGTGCGTTGTGCCAGCAGCTCGCGGGTCAATCGCTCGCCCTGGTCGAGCTCGTAGATGGGACTGAGACGCACGGTGGCGGCGGTGGCCGGCAGGCCATGATTCGCCAGCGCCGTCAGAAACGCCGTCAGGCGGGCGAGGTCCACCGGATGATTGCCGGCGCGCCCGACGAAGGCGATCCGCCGGTGACCGAGCGTGACGAGATGGTCAACGGCGGCGGTGATGCCGGGCCGCGCGTCCACGGTGACAGTGGGCGTCGGCACGGACCATTGGGGGCGGAAGATCTGGACGACGGGCAGCCCGTGGTCGAGCAGGCGCTGGACGGCGCCAGCACTCTTCGGGCCGTCGAAGATAACGCCGTCCGCGCGGTGATTGAGGAAGTATCGCACCAGCTCGTCTTCGGCGCTGTCGCGCCAGGGATCGGTTTCTGGTCCGGCCTCGACAAACTGAAAGCCGCGCTCGCGCGCGGCGCGATTGGCATGAATACTGAGGAGATAATGGATCGGGTGGGTGAAGGGGGCGTCCCGGTCAATGCGCGGGAGGAAGCCGATGATGCCGCTGCGCTGGCGGCGAAGCGCCTGCGCGGCCGGGTGGGGGCTGTAGCCAAGTTCCGCCGCCGCCGCAAGCACCCGCTGGCGCGTCTCGGCGGAGACGCGAATGGTGCTGCGCGCACCATTGAGCACGACGGAGACGGTGGCCTGGGAGACACCCGCCAGGCGGGCAACGTCGGTGCTGGTTGCGGATCGCGGGCGCGCCATGACCACTCCGGACGTCTACCATTGATTATACGTCATAACTAATACGTATAATATCATTGCTGTCAAGCTCGTGTCGCGAGTAAAGAGCGGCCTTCGGTCAGCGCCGTGCCAGGAGCCAGGCGCAATGCTGACGAGACGACCCCGGATTGCAATCCGGGCGCGGGGCTGCGGCCACAAAGTCTCCATGCGCGGGGATCAGGTTCAATGCGATGCCGGGGCTGGGTGGTGATGAACACGTTGACCAACACCCAGTCCCTTGCGAGGGACTTTGTGGCCGGAGGCTCTTCGCGCCGACTTTAGCCGGCGGCTGCCCTCAACAGCGCCACGCCTGACTGTCGGCAGGTGGTAGGATAGCCGCCGCCGGCAACCTGCTCGCGGCGCAAGCGCCGGTTGCCGGCTGACGGTATGTGGCGTGAAGGGGAAGGCAGGAGATGCAACAGCAACCGACGGTGGCCCTCTTATTGACGGCAGTGACGCGCCAGCGCGTCCTCGCGCCGGAGGCTGCACAGCAGCTGGCGACGTTCGCGCGCGTTGTCACGCCGCCGGGCGACACGCTGACGGCCGCCGAACTGCCGGACCTGCTCGCCGGCGCAACCGCCTGCCTCACCGGCTGGGGCACGCCGCCACTCACTGACGACCTGCTGGCCGCCCACCCCGACCTGCGCCTCATCGCGCATACCGCCGGCAGCATCCGGCGACTGGTCTCGCGCGCGGCACTCGAACGCGGCGTGCGGATCAGCCATACGGCGGCGGTCATCGCCGAGGCGGTGGCGGAGTTCGTCATCGCCCAGCTCTTCCTCTGCCTGCGCTACCCGCATGAGCTGGATCAGGCCATGAAAGCTGGCGCGCCCTGGAATACGATCAAAGACCACGGGATTACCGGGTGCCTGCTCGGCAGTCAGACGGTCGGCGTCATCGGCACGGGGCGCGTGGGCCGCGCGGTCATCCGCCTGCTGCGCGCCTTCGGCTGCCGCCTGCTTGCTTACGACCCGCTGCTGACCGCCGCCGACGCCGCCACGCT
>DASUBC010000051.1:0-3559 GCA_035763465.1 Thermomicrobiales bacterium | reverse complement strand
TCAGGTCTATGGCCGGGCGCGCGGTGACGGCGTGTTGTGCTCGATTGCGCGCGAACTCAATGCGCTGATTCGCGAGACCGATACGCTCTTTCGCTACGGCGGCGATGAGTTTCTCCTGGTCTTGCCGGGCGCGCTGAAGTCGGAGGCGGCGGCGCTGGCGGGCCGGTTGCTGCGGACCATTCGCGCGGCTGTCTTGCCTGGCGAACCGCCACTCTCGGTTTCGTTAAGTGTCGGCGTCGCCGCCTTTCCTCAAGATGCCCTGGATGCGGACGAACTTCTGGCGGTGGCCGACCAGCGCGTGCAGGAGGCAAAACGTCGTGGGCGCGGCCAGGTCGTCGCCAGCGATCCGCCAAGCCCGCCAGGTACCCCCTCGCCGGCGACTTGACCAAGCGCGTGTGTCCAGCTTGATACCTGGCTACTGGCGCTACAGGTGAGGTGAGCCGTGGAACACGAGCGTTTTTCCGGCCTGGTCGCGCTGATTACCGGCGGTGGCAGCGGGATCGGCGCGGCGACGGCGCGCTTGCTGGCCGCTGAAGGCGGCGCGGTAGCGGTCATGGGGCGAACGGCGCGCACCGTCGCTGCGGTCGCGGACGACATCGGCGCGGCTGGCGGGCAGGCGCTCGCGATCGCCGGCGATGTCGCGCGCGAGCAGGACGTCGAGGCGGCGGTGGCCCGCACGGTGACCCAGTTTGGTCAACTCGATATTCTGGTGGCGAACGCCGGGATTCAGTTGCACCAGCGCGACCTGCCAGTCCATGAGCAAGACCCCGCAACGTGGGACGAGACGCACGCGGTCAATCTGCGTGGCGCGTTTCTGTGTTGCCGCGCGGGCATCCGGCAAATGCTGGCGCAGGGCAATGGCGGCGCGGTCGTCATCGTCAGTTCGGTGACCGCGCTGGCGAGCGTCACCGGCCGTAATCCCGCCTATTCGGCGAGCAAGGGCGGGCTGATCGCGCTGGGTCGTTCGCTGGCCGTGCAGTACGCGTCGCAGGGCATACGCTGCAACGTCGTCTGCCCCGGCGCGCTGGAGGAGCCGCCGGACGTCGAGCAGATTGACAACCACGAGCGCGAACGCCGGCTGGCGAGCCAGATTCCGCTGGGCCGCCTGGGTCGCTTCGCGGAAATCGCGCCGATGGTCGCGTTCCTTGCCTCCCCGGAGGCCAGTTACACTACCGGCGGCGTCTTCGTCGTAGACGGCGGTCTGACGGCGAGATGAGTACGAGATGATAGATGCCAGATGTCAGATGTCAGGGGCTATGGGTTTGGGGCAAGGCAGTGCCTATTATGGGCGCCGCGCCACCACTATCATCTGACATCTATCATCTAACAACTAGGACGATATGATTGGCCCGGCTTTTGTCCTTGACGCGCACTGCCATATCGGCCTCTCGCTGGCGAGTGGCGTGGAGATCACCGAGGCGGGGCTGCTGGCGGTGATGGCGGCGCATGGTGTGGACGCCGCGATGGTCATGCCGCAGCCGCACCAGGGCCTGGAAGTCGTGGCGATCCACGACCGCATCGCGCGCTTCGCGGCGGCGAATCCCGGTGTCATCCACGGTATGGTCAACCTCAGTCCGCGCGTGCCGGAGGCGGACTACCGGCAGGAGGCGATCCGCTGCGTGCGCGGTCACGGCTTTCGCGCGCTGAAACTCGATCCGTCGGTTCACGCGTTGCCGCCGAACCACCCGCGCTGCGAGATTATCTTCGCCACCGCGCACGAACTTGGCGTGCCGGTCATCATTCACACCGGCCTGGGTGTGCCCAACGCGCTGCCCGCGCTGGCGATTCCGCCCGCACTGCGTTACCCCGACGTCACCGTGGTGCTGGCGCACGCCGGCTTCGCCGTCTTCGCAGCGGAGGCGATTGTCGCCGCACAGGTCTGCCCGAATGTCGTGCTGGAACCGTCCTGGTGCGCCAGTTTTCAGGTAGCCGACATGGTGCGGCAACTTGGCGCGGCGCGCGTAATGTATGGCTCCGACCATCCGAGCAATATCGCCTCGGAACTGGTGAAACTCCAGGCGATCGGGCTGGACGCCGCGCAACTGGCGCAGGTGCTGGGCGGCACGGCACGGCGGGTGTTCGGGATAGGCGAGTAGGGTCGCAAATCTGGCGAGGGTCGAAGGTCTGAAAGTCGAAGGTCGAAGGTCACTCTTGAGAAGGCAGTGGCTTGCTACGAAACAGCATATGCAAGCAGCCGCCTTGACCGCAGAGACCTTCGACCTTCGACTTTCAGACCTTCGACCCGCTATCCTACTCGTCCGCGCCGTTGTCGAGTTCGGCCAGCAGCCCGGCGAGGTCGAGCGGGCGCGTCACCATCTGGAGTTGCCCATCGCGTGTGGGCCACTGGTCGCGCGGGCGGTCAACGTAGAGTTCGAGACCGTTGCCATCAGGGTCGTCGAGATAGAGCGCTTCGCTGACACCGTGGTCGGACGCGCCGGTGAGTGGATATTTATGCTCGATCAGCCGCTGGAGCGCGCGGGCCAGTTCGCGCCGGTTCGGGTAGAGAATGGCGACGTGGTACAGGCCCGTATGGCCGGGCGGTGGCGGCGTGCCCCCGCCGCTCTCCCAGGTATTCAGGCCGATGTGATGGTGATAGCCACCGGCCGAGAGAAAGGCGGCCTGCTTGCCGTAGGTTTGCATGAGTTCGAAGCCGAGCACATCGCGGTAGAACCGCACGGCGCGGTCGAGGTCGGACACCTTGAGGTGCGCGTGCCCGATCTGGGTATCGGGATGGATGGCAGTTTCCGTCATTGGCTGTCTCCTGACTCTTTCCTGTAGTGGGAATTGACACTACTGTTGGTACAACGCTGGTGTACCAACAGCAATTCCAGCGCCGCGAGATGCGCCGTAAACTGTGCGAGACAGCCCTGCTCCGGCTGCTATACTCGCGCCGTCTGTTGATGCGCTCACGATTGGGGAAGAAAACAATTCGCAGTCGGGCAGACGGGCAGGCGGGCAGCGCGCTGGTCCAGCGCTGCGCTAGCAGTCAGGCGTGGCGCCGGCCTGAACCCACGGCCCGCCTGCCCGTCTGCCCGACTCTGCACTCGTATGGGGGAAGGGATGCGCGTTACGCGGCTGTCAGAGAATCCGATCATCTATCCGGCGCTCGACGAGCGCATCGGTGGCAACATCAATGGCCCATCGGTGATTCGGGTGCCGGAATGGGCGTCGAATCCGCTCGGGCGCTACTACCTGTACTTTGCCCACCACCAGGGCACCTTCATCCGCCTGGCCTATGCCGATACGCTTGCGGGGCCGTGGACGGTCTACTCGCCGGGCGTGCTCGACCTGGCCGATTCCTTCTTTCCGCGCCATATCGCCTCGCCCGACGTGCATGTTGACCACGAACGGCGCGAGATTCGGATGTATTATCACGGCTGCTGCCTGCCGCTGCCGCCACAGCCGCACCAGTTCACGTGCGTCGCGCTCTCGCCCGACGGGCTGCGCTTCACCGCGCGCGAAGAAATTCTGGGCATTTCCTACTGGCGGGGGTTCGCGTGGCGCGGCTGGCAGTATGGCATGACGATGCCGGGCAACTTCTACCGCTCGCGCGACCCAC